>JAKURS010000001.1 GCA_022449705.1 Candidatus Poseidoniia archaeon
AGCCCCGAGAAGAGCGTCATGTTGAACACGCACGCCCGCGTGATGAGCATCCAGCGGCTGACCGGGTCGAGCGGGGCGCCCGGCAGCGGGTTGGCGGTCTGGTAGATGGTGCGCCAGCGGGTGAAGTAAGCGGGGGCGGTCATTCGTCCTCGTAATAGTCCAGCCCGAGGTGCGTTATGAGCGTCTCGCCCATCAGGTGCCGCAGCGTATTCTCCAGCTTCACCTTCTGCGCGAACAGGTCGTGCATCGGCGTCAGCCCCGGCTTGGTCATGGGGGACTTGAAGTAGAACGAGAGCCACTCCTGGATGCCGCCCATATTCGCGCGCTGGGCAAGGTCGAGGAACAGCGCGAGGTCAAGCACGATGGGGGCGGCGAGGATGGAGTCGCGGCAGAGGAAATTGACCTTGATCTGCATTGGGTAGCCGAGCCAGCCGCGGATGTCAATGTTGTCCCAGCCCTCCTTGTTGTCGCCGCGCGGTGGGTAGTAGTTGATGCGCACCTTGTGGTACAGATCGCCGTACAGTTCCGGAAATTTCTCCGGCTCGAGCATCTGCTCCAGCACCCCCAGCTTGGAGACCTCCTTGGTCTTGAAGCTCTCCGGGTCGTCGAGCACCTCGCCGTCGCGGTTGCCGAGAATGTTGGTCGAGAACCAGCCGTCGATGCCGAGCAGCCGCGCCTTCAGCCCCGGCGCCAGGATGGTCTTCATCAGCGTCTGCCCGGTCTTGAAGTCCTTGCCCGCAATCGGCACCCCCGCCTCGCGCGCCAGCGCATACATTGCCGGGAAGTCGACTGACAGGTTGGGCGCGCCGTTGGCGTACGGGACGCCTTCGCGAATCGCGGCATACGCGTAGAGAACCGACGGCGCAATCACGGGATGGTCGCTGTCCAGTGCCGCCTCCAGAGCCTTGGGCGCCTCGAACATGTCGCCCTCCGGCGCCTGATACACCTCGGTCGAGCCGCACCAGACCATCACTGCGCGGTCTAGCTTGTGCGCCTTGCGGAACTCGCGGATATCAGCGCGCAGCGCCTCAATGCGCGCGCGGTGCCCTTTCTCGGGCTTGACGTGCGCGCCGTCCAGATTCCTGACGAAGCGCCTCTCGAAAACGGCCTTCATCGGTGCAATCGCCTCGAGTTCCGGCCGCAGCTGGTCGAGCAGCTCGCGCTCAAGCACCCCCGCCTTGCATGCGACGGCGTAAACGTCGTCGGGAAAGATGTCCCAGCCACCGAACACTAGCCCGTCGGGTTTCGCGAGTGGCACGAGGTCACGGACCGGGACTTCGCGGTGGTCGGTGCGCTTGCCGAGCCGCACCGTTCCCAGCTGCGTCAGCGAGCCAATCGGCTGCGCCAGCTTTTTTTGCAGCGCCAGCACGCCAGCGATGAAGGTGGTTGAGACCGCGCCCAGCCCCGGCAGCAGGACTCCCAGCCGGCCTGTGGCGGGTGCAATATCGACGGCTTCGGACATTTCTGCGCGGGAGCCGCGGCACCCGCACGGCAGGGTATTAACGTTGGCGCAACTCACCCAGTATGCCCCCCGATGACGCTCTCCCATCCACTAGTGGCGACTTCCCCGCGGTCGTCGCCGTCGCCAGCGCCGCGGTGGCACTGCTCTTCATCGGGCTGGGGCTGCTGCTGGCGCCCACGGCCGGTTCGCCGGTCGAGACCGGACTGCCGACCAGCTGGGGCGTCGTAATCCTGGTATGTGGCTTGGCGGGGCTGCGGCTGGCGTGGCGGTTGCAGGGGGGCGACGCCGGCGGGGTGCGCGCGTGGTGCGTGCTGATGGCGCTGCTTTCGCTCCCGACGCTGCCGTATTCGCTGCCGGTGGCGCTGCCGGCACTCTTCGGCGCGTGGCGGCTGTGGGGTAGCAGCTGAAAACTCAAAATATTTTTTCGAAAATGGCTTAAATATCGGTAACCGCAGTCGACCGTATGGCCCGGCATGGAACAAGTGGCGGCAGTCGTAGCCGGGGCGCGACCGCCCTGCTCACTGCGCTGGCGGTTGCGCTGCTGCTGCTGCCGTTTGCGGTGGCCGCGGAGCCGACAATCAAGTTCAACCCGCGCGAGCGCGACTTCCGTGGCGTCGCCATGGAAGAAGGTGATTCCCCCGTCTACTATCTGAATGGCGGTGACGCGCACTGGGCCAACTTCAGCTTCAGTGTCAACGGCAGCGGCCGCGCCGACATATTCCTGCTGCGCGACAGCGTCTACCGGGGTGAACTGGGGGGCGACCTCGGCAACGCCAGTACGGAGTTCCAGCCTTACCGCGAATGGCTGAACGTCTCGACGCTCGCCATCAACGTGACCTTCCCCAGCGACGAGGAAATGGTGCTTATCGTTGACAACAGCGACGTACCGTGGAACGATACGCTCCCCGACGGCAGGCTCACCTACGACCTTTTCATCCTCGACTGGGAATTAGATTTGGCCGAACTGCTCTCTTGGATTGAGGATTTGGTGCAGCAGGGAATGCTCATCTGTGGTGGCATCTGCCTCGTGCTCATCATTGCAATTGTAGCCATATTTGCCGCCTCGCGGCGCGGCAGGGGTGGTGGAGGCGGGCCGCAACTGGATCTGGACGGCGACGGCCGCGTCAGCGACACCGAATGGGCCATCTACAAGTCGCAACGCGACTCCGGGGACCAGCGGTGAGAGGTGCAATCCGCGACGTTTATCCAGCGGCTGCTCGCATTTTTGGTCGATGCAACGCTGCTGCTGCTGGCACAGGCGCTGGTGCTCTTCGCGGTCCTCCTGGTTTTCGGACTGGAGATTCCCGACGCGCACCTGCTGGCGATTGCCGAGCTGGCCGGACTGGTGCTTGACTCGGGGTTGGCATGGCAGGAAGCCAGCAGCGGGGGCACGTTCGGCAAGCGGCTCCTGAAGATACGTGTCGTCCTGGTTGACGGTGGCAACATAGGTTACCGCCAGGCGTTCATCCGTAACTTTGCCCGGCTGGGCTGGCAGGTCCCGACTTTCGGTGCGCTGTTCCTGCTCGCTGATGCGCTTTTGCTGCTGGCACAACCGCGTGGACAACGCATTGGGGACCTGCTGGCCGAAACAAGGGTCGTGCGCGTTCAGTAGAAGACCGACAGGCAGGTGAGTGATCCATCGGCAGCGCGGATTTGCGACATCTCGAGCGGGTGCAGCTGGAAGCCACGCTGCTCGAGTATTGCGTGCGTCGCGGGATAGCCGGCCGCCACCAGCAACTCGTTGCCGAAGGCGATGACATTACAGCCGTAGGTTTCGGTGGCAGGAACGCGAATGACTTCGGCAACGCTCTCGAGTGTCCCGTCAAGTAGCGTGTGTTCAGGTCCCAGCAGCACCCCCTCATCGGGGGAGGTGCAGATGGACTTCAGGTGTAGTTGGTCGTCGGGAATCACGATTTCGTGCACCGGCATCGGCGCGACGAAATCGCGCAGTGCCTGCGTGCCAGCCGGGTTGGTGCGGGTCGAGAGCCCCACGACGAAGCAGTTTCCGACGCGCAGCACGTCGCCGCCGTCCAGGGTGGCGGGCGCTTCCATTGGGACCAGCTCCAGCGCAGCGCCCAGCGCCTCAGCGACCGGCTGCATTTCACCGCGGCGCGACGCCAACCCTGGCCGTGTCAGCAGCGCACGGCCGTTGTAGATGACCGCCAGGTCCTCGACAAAGATGCAGTCAGGGCATTCCTCGTCGGTATCCAGTTCTGTGACAGCGACGCCGAAGTCGCGCAGTGTCGCGACGTAGGCGCTATGCTGCCGTCGCGCCTCTGACACGTCGGTCGGCCCGCTGCCGAAGTAGTTGGCGGTCGCCTGCTGGTAGGAATCGGGAACCCCGCGGACGATGGCGCGTGCTATGGTTCCCGAGTGCCCCATGGCTTTAGCGTAGCGCTCCCGCCAGCAGCGGCAGCAGTACCGTCGCGTCGCCCTCGACCGTGACGCGGCGCGCCTCCGGTCTGACCTTGCCCCACGAAACCGCTTCGCGGACGCGCGCACCAGAGAGTGAGCCGTCCCACTCGGGGGCGGTGGTAACCTGCACGGCGTAGTCCAGCCCGTCACGGAACTGGTTCCACCAGATGACGTGGTGCTTCGAGATGCCGCCGCCAATCATCAGCGCGCCCGTGGCTTCCGCGTCGTGAACGATGTCCGAAAGCGCATGCTCGTCCGCCAGCGTGTCGGGTGTGAAATCAC
Source organism: Candidatus Poseidoniia archaeon (assembly GCA_022449705.1). Lineage (GTDB taxonomy): Archaea > Thermoplasmatota > Poseidoniia > MGIII > CG-Epi1 > UBA8886. The sequence goes on from JAKURS010000001.1 coordinate 4,160, forward strand.
GGTGTGACTGCCAGAACTGCCATAGCTGCGAGCCAACCGCGCCATCGCTGAAACCAGGGACGAAGACCGGCACGTCGCGTGCCGCGCAGGCGGCTAGCAGTGATTCGTCGCCACGTTTTTCGCGCGCTAGCCGCGCGCCCAGCTCACGCCAGATTTCCCATGGTGTCCACCGATTTTGTTTTTTATATAGGTCGTCAAGAATAGGCTGCAGCCATTTCTCGATGGGAATCCCATAGGAATCGTCAGGCACCAGCACGTTCCCGAGCCGGTTGACGCCGCGCTCGCGCAGCTCGGCATCGTTCATCGCGAAGTCGCCGTGATAGTAATCGGCCAGCGTGCGGGCAATGTCGTGGTCGAGCGTCCCGCAGGTGGTTACGACCACGTCTGCGAAGCCCTGTACGACCAGCTGCCGCAGCACACCGCGCGTCCCGGTTGCCATGATGTCGGCCGGGAAGCTAATGAACACGGTGCAGTCGGCGTCGCGCATGCGGCGCAGGATGGACGCTGCGGTCGCCAGCTTGGCAGCAGTGAAGCCGCCCGTTGTGTTGAACCGCTCCAGCAGTTCAGCCAGTGTCGTCTCCGGGCCGGTGGTGAAGTCGCGTACCGGCTCTTTAGCCATCGACAATCAGTCCGCAGGTCCCGCAAATCAGTTTGTCGCCGTCCGGTTTCAGCCTCCCCGAGCGACACTCGGGACAGAGTCCGGCCGGTGCCGCCTTCTCCGCCGCAGCTGGCTCCTCTTCACCATTCTTGACCTCGGTGTGCAGTGCCACTGCGACAAGCGTTTCGTCCTCCTCGAGCGACATCACCTTGACGCCACGGCCGATGCGCTTGATTTCGCGGATGGTGTCGACCTCGGTGCGAATTACCTTGCCGCTGCTGGTCGTCGCCAGCAGCTGCTGTGCGTCGCCCACTGGCAGGCACGCGATGACTGCGCCGCTCTTTTCGTCCGGCTTGAGGTTAAGGACGCCGCGTGCGCCGCGTTTCGTGAGCCGGTAGTTGGCGACGCTGGCGCGTTTGCCGAAGCCGCGCTCGGTGATAGTCAGTAGTGTCTCCTCCTCATCGACCAGCGCCATGCTGATGACCGAGTCGTCCTCCTTGAGCCGGATACCGATGACCCCTTGCCCCCCGCGTCCGACAACGCGGATTTCGCTTTCGCTGGCGCGGTTGGCCATTCCGTTGCGGGTGGCGAACATTACCTGGCTCGAGCCGTCCGAGATGGCGACGTCAATCAGTTCGTCGCCCTCCTTGAGCGTGATTGCTCGGAAACCCTGGTCTATCTTCCAGCCGCGCGTAATGCGCTGCGTGAATTCCTCCAGCCGCGTGCGCTTGACGATACCGTTCCGTGTCGCCAGGACCAAAAAGCGGCCTTCGGCCTCCAGGTTGGCCACCGGCAGCATTCGCAGCACCTTCTCGTCCGATTCGTGCCGTTTCTCATCCAGCTTCTGGAGCAGCTGCACCAGTGGCGTGCCCTTGGCGTAGCGCGAGACGTCGGGAACCTGCCACGCCTTCAGGAAGTACATCGAGCCATCGCCAGTGAAGAACAGGATATGGTCGTGCGAGCCGAGCGAGTAGATTTCGACCGGCGTGTCGCCCTCCTTGGCCTTGATGCCAATGCGGCCCTTGCCACCGCGCCGCTGTGCGCGGTATTCATCCAGCTCCACGCGCTTGATGTAGTCCTCCTGCGTCCGCATCACCACCACCTGCGAGCGCGGTATCAGGTCCTCAGTGTCAATGTCACCATCCCAGTCGGAAATCTCGGTACGGCGCTCATCACCGTACTTCTCTTTCAGCTCGAGCAGTTCTGCGCGGATGATTTCGCTTACTCGCTCCGGCCGCGCCAGCACATCCTGCAGATCGCCGATGGTCACTTTTAGCTCCTCTAGCTCGTCACGCCGGGCATTGGCGTCCTGCCGCGAAAGCTGGTAGAGCCGCATCTCGGCAATTGCCTTGGCCTGCGGCTCGCTCAACCGGAACTGCGCCTGCAGTCCCGCAACGACCGCATCGCGACCGTCTGCCTTGCGTATGAATTCGATAATCGCATCCAGCTGCGAAATGGCGAGCAGCAGCCCCTCAACGATGTGCGCCCGTTCCTGCGCCTTCTTCAGCCGGAAGTGGCTGCGTCGTTCAACCACTTCGCGGCGGTGCTCCAGGTAGACTGACAGTTGCTGCTGGAGCGGAAGGCGCACCGGCTGCCCCTTCACCAGCGCCACCGCATTGACGGCGAAGCTGCTTTCGAGCGCCGAATGCTTGAAGAGCAGGTTTTCGACGATTTGCGGTGACGCGTCTTGCTTCAGCTCGACCACTACGCGCATCCCGCGCCGGTCCGACTCATCACGTAGGTCACGGATGCCGGCGACTTTCTTGTCGCGCACTAGCTTCGAGATTTCCTCGAGCAGCCGGTTCTTCTGCAGGCCATACGGGATTTCGCTGACAATCAGCCGCTGCTGCTTGCCCGCATCTTCGTGCGTTACGCGGCCGCGCAGTTTGATTTGGCCCTGCCCCTTGGAGAAGGCGTTGTAGATGCCTTGCCGCCCCATGATGGTGCCGCCGGTGGGAAAGTCTGGTCCCGGCAGCACCTCCATGACGCGCGCCAGCGAAACCCCGGGGTCGGCCAGCTGTAGCAGCAGCGCCTCGACCACCTCCGCAAGGTTGTGTGGTGGCATGTTGGTTGCCATCCCGACCGCGATTCCAGCCGAACCGTTGACCAGCAGCCCCGGCAGGACCCCCGGCAGCACGGACGGCTCCTGCAGCGAGCCGTCGTAATTGTCGACGAAATTGACTGTATCCTCGTCGATATCGCGCAGCACCGTCTCCGCGATGGGCGCCAGCCGCGACTCGGTGTAGCGCATCGCCGCGGCGCGGTCGCCGTCGACCGAGCCGAAATTGCCTTGCCCATCGACCAACGGGTAGCGCAACGAGAAATCCTGCGCCATGCGCACCATCGTATCATAGATGGCCTGGTCGCCGTGGGGGTGGTACTTTCCCATCGTGTCGCCGACGATGCGCGCCGATTTCTTGTAGGGCGAGCGCGGTCCCGAGCCCATCTCGCGCATCGCGTAGAGCACCCGCCGGTGGACTGGCTTCAGCCCGTCACGCGCATCGGGCAGCGCGCGGCCAACGATGACCGACATGGCGTATTCCAGGTACGACTTGCGCATCTCGGTCTCGATGTTGCGCTCCAGCACTGTACCGCTCTCTGTCTCTGCCAAAATAGCCTCTCCCAACGACGCCGAAGACCCAGCGCAGGCCGCTTAAAAGGGAGGTGGCCGGGCAGTGCTCTGCACTGCCCGCGCGCGCGTGGGCGGTGGCTGCCCTGCAGCGCGTGCTGAAACGCTTTCAGCTCGCTGCGGTGGAGCCTTCGTACAGAACGGTGATGAACAGGTCGTAGCTGTTGGGCGCCGAGCCCCAGTTTGTAACTTCCGCAGTGTAGTCGCCGGTACCGCAGGCGGCGAAGTCGCGATAGGTCATGGTCACCTTCTCTTGGTCACCGGCATTGCCCGACGAGCCGCACTCCTGTCCTTCGGTACCGTAGATGGCCAGGTCGAGGTCACCCGAGCCGTCACCCTGCAGCTCGATGATTGCGCCGGTAGCGTATTGCTCGACGGGGAAGTCATGGTTGTTGGTCGTTGCGGGCCCTTTGTAGATGCCGCCGCCCGGCGCGTAGACCGTGTCCTGGATATGGTCTTCGTACGGCGGCAGCACCGGCCAGCCCGTCAGTTCGCCTGCATCCGGCACGTCGCCGGTTGGGCCGCCGTAGCTCCACTCGCCGTAGCTCATGCCGGCCAGCGTCAGCACCGCCACACCCAGCGCAACGCGCTGCATCAGCCAGTTGAGCTCCGACGCCATTGGTACGCGAGCGCTGTCAGCGTTATAAGTGTTTCAGAAGAGCTGTAGCGCCTCTTCGAGGCGCCCTAGCTCGATACCAGTACTGGCACGGCCACAGACCGCTCCTGCCGCGGTGGCGACGACCCCAGCGCCGATGAGTGGCATCCCGAAGTTGGCGGTGCATTCCATTATCTCCACGCCGAGCCGCTGGCCGAGCGCCTGCCGCTCCTCGTCCTGAATTTCGGGATGGCAGACGCCCCCCCGGCCGGTGACGCAGGCGAGCATGCCGACGTTATCCATCCCAGCCAGCAGCTGCGGCCGCAGCTCGATGCCAAGAGTTGCCCCGGCCGCTTTGCGCGCTGCCGGCGAGAGTCGCGGGCTGCAAACGCCACCAGAGTCGCTGACGAGCAGGTTGTTGCCCACCGCGTTAGCGCGCTCCTCGAGCACGCCGAACCGCAGGTCATGTTGCTCTGCAATTGCCGCGAGCGCGTCGCGCTCACGGTCGGTCGCCAGGTTGGAGATTAGCATCCCGTGCGAGTTCAGCGTCACCAGCGTCCCGAGCACGCGGCTGCCGCCGACAGTTGCCTCGATAACAGGTGCACCCAGTGCCTCTGAGATGGCCTCGCGGTCGTCGGCCGGGATACCTGGCGGCAGCAGCGCCAGAACATCAGAAACGGCGCAGAATACCCCGACGTAGGGAGAATTGAAAAGGTCCTGCCGCAGGAGCGCCATCTACTCGGCGAGATGCACGACGACGCTGCCGTCCTCGAACTTCAGCGCCCGCACCCGGATGCGTGACGGCGGCTTCTCGATGCCGCGCGCCCAGATAGCCTCGTTGACCGGTGGGTCGATGAAGAGCGCCCGCTCCTCGGACTTGCCCTTGCGGGCTTCGGCGGCGGTGCGCACTGCGACGCCTTCGCGCTCGGGTTTCATGTGCCGTACCAGGAAATCCTCGACCATGCGCATCGCCACCGGCGCGCGCCGCGTGCGCGGCACCCTGTAGAGCTTGCGCAGGGGAATAGTGTAAATTCGCTCCAGCCGCAGCTCGTCGTTGGCCATTAGCGGTGCAGTCTCCCGCGGCGCCAGAAGTGTCGCTTGGGATGCGAAGTGAAACGGCGGTTAGTGCGCTGCATCACCCACGCGGGAACGCGCCGGTTGCGCTTCACCAGCTTGTTCAGCCGCAGCTTCTTGGCATAGGGTTTGTGGCTAGCCATCGCGATACCCCCGGATTTCGACTGTAGTTTCGCGCCGGCGCGAAAGATGTGCCAGCATCTTCTGCAGAGTCGCGTCGTCAATCGGTGCCGTAAGCTTCCCGTCGCGCGCCAGTGCCATGACCTGCTGCTCAACCGTCTTTGCCATTTCGGGGCGGGCAACGCGCACTTGTGCTAGCCGTTCCTTCGCCTCGGCGCTCATCAGCTGCCGCAGGGCCCCCTGCATCTGCGCCTCGATAGTAACCCGCTCCTGCTCCTGCGCCAGTTGTTGTTCAGCCTGCGCCTGCATTTCCTGCAGTCGTCGCTGCCGCAGCTCATCCAGCTCGCGGTCACTCATCAGTAGCGCTCCAGCCGCTCGTAGGCAGCGTCAATCTCGGGGCGCAGAGCGTGCGCGGTGTTGTTGAGAAGGGCCTGTCCGCGGGGTGCAACGCAGCGCCCCTTCGATGAGCGTTCGACCAGTTCCGCCGTCTCCAGCTGCTGCATCAACAGTCGCAGCACCTTGCGGCTACCGGGATGCGAGCGGTTGGGCTTGCTGCCGCGGTCGACCGCCCCCGAGTAGAGCCGCGCCAGCCGCTCGGTTCCAAGCGGGCCGCGCAGGTAGAGCTTGCGCAGGACCGATGCCGCACGGTGATACCACCAGTCCGGTTGCTCGGGCGCCTTCTCGCGGTGGGCCGCGGTCTTGGCGAAGGGTGCCCATTCGGGCGGTTGCAGTGCCTTCTCGCCTTTCAGCGCCTGCGCCAGCTTGCTGACCAGCTTCTGTCCGGGGATGTCGTTGACGGTTGTCATCGGGAAATGGGCGGCACCCACCCTCCATTATAAGCCTTTTCAGACGAGAGCGCAGCTCTCGCACACCTCGTCCGTTACATCACCGCGGGAATCGAAACTGCGTTCGCGGAACTCGACATGGCCGTTACGCCCGACCAGCAGCAGCGTTGAGCAACGTGTCCCGAACTTGGGCGTGGCGACAAAGGCAGCTGACCACGGCTCGCCCCCGACGGGGATGGTACGGTTGGCCAGGATGGCGAACAGCGCTTCCGGGTCGATGGCGGAGTCCCGCAAGGCGACCCGCAGCGCGTCTCGGCCGGCGACAACCTTGGGCCACTCAGTCCCAGGAGGTGCGTTGCTCAGGGCGTGGAATCCTGGCGCTAGCTCCGTGACCTCACCGCCGGTACTGCCCCACGCGGCCGCACCAGGAGCACCGGCGAGCAGGCAGCATCCGCTTACCTCGCGTGCCAGGAGTTCCCGCAGCGCCGCGACGGGAGGGCCCTCGTCCCGCAGGTATTCCAGTACCAGTTCGCCACGCGACGGCGCGTCATCACGTACCGGCGATGGGAGATTGGTCAGTACCGCCCAGCGGCCGGAATAGCTGGTTCCGAGCCAGCTGCCGCCCGCCTGCCGGTCGCGCCCCGCCAGGATTTCGCCACCTTCCCACCAGTAAGCCGGCTGCGCCGGGCGGCTGTGGAACTCGTCGCGGTTGGCCGCCAGCACCAGGCTGTAACGGGGATGGCAGTCGTGCGCCAGTAACGCCAGGCACACTAGTCGGCGAAGACGTTCCAGCGGTGGAACAGGACGATGACCAGTACGAAGGCGATAATCAGCAGCGTAATCAGTCCGAGCCCCATCGCCTGCGATAGGTGCGGGAAGATGAACAGCACGAACAGCCCCACCAGTGCGGTCCAGCCCAGCAGGTAAATCAGGTAGGCGTGCGGCGCCAGTTCCGGGTCGCGCGTCGCCTTGCCAGTCATGAACTTGCCGAGCGCGCCGATAGTGCGCGATAGCGACTGTTGCAGCCCCGCCGCGTCCAGCTTCATGTGCTGCCGATGCAGGGTGCGCTAATAACGCTCACTGTCCGCGCAGCGCGGCGGTGAAGCTGCCCTCGACCAGGTTGCGGCGGCGCAGGAAGTTGTAGTTCACGAGCAGCAGCACCAGCATCCCGCTGGCGAGCACAATCACGTGCGCCACCTGTCCCACAATCTTCGGGTCGCTGATGACCCCCTCATCGGCGGTCAGGAAGAAGCTGCTCGCGCCGTAGGCGATGGTGAACGCCGTCGCGTAGAAAATGACGTTGTGGCGGTTGATAATGCCCTCCGCCTTCAGCGCCTGCACCGAGAGCGAGTAGATGGCAACCAGGATGGTGACGAACATGAAGAGCAGGTCAAACACGAAACTGGGGTCGCGGCTCAGCGAGTAGAGCAGCACTCCCGCGTGGTAGGCTAGGAAGCCCCAGTAGCCGAGCGCGAACCAGCCCGAGAAGGCAGCCACCCCCGCGTCGGTCGCCGCGTCGCCCTGCATGCGGCGCAGCAGCAGGAACACCGCCGTCCCGAGCCCGAGCATCAGCGCCACCCAGCTGAACTGGAAGAAGGGGTCGAACTGGGCGCTGAAGCCGTCGCTGTAGCGCGCCAGCACGATGAAAATCACGAAGCCGGCGACCATCCAGAGCGCAGGTGAGAGAGCGTTGAGCAGCTGCCCCCGCCGGCTCGCGTTGGCGCCGCCGGCCTCGGAGCGGGCGAGCGCGAACTCGCGGAAGGGGACCCGCATCCACCACGCCTGCGCGAACTGCCAGACGATGAAAATCGCCACCAGCCCCAGCCCCAGCGTCGAGCGCAGTCTGTCGCCCCAGTCGGGGTTGTCCAGCCCCCAGAAGATGGCGCCGGCGCAGAGCGTGCCCAGCACCAGCGGCAGCGCCAGGCTTGTAGGGTGTTCGCTGCGCGACAGCTCGCGCACCGCCTCGAGCCGCGTCAGCGCGCCGGTCAGCAGGTAGCCCAGCGTGCCGCCGTAGCCCAGCGTCAGCAGCAGGTCGGTGCCGGACGAGAAGCGGCTCAGCAGCAGGAACGTCGCCAGCAGCGCGACCAGCGCCATGAAGTGCAGCTTGGTCTTGCGCGAAAGCAGGATGGCCACCAGCTCGGTGCGCCCTATACGGTCCGCCGTGGCGGGCGCTCCGCCAGCGTCGTCCGCTTCCGCCACATCATCGTCGAAATCAAAGTTGGCTTCCGGCTCTCCGCCGTCGCCGTCCTCGTCGGCTACCTCCTCGCCAACATCCTCCTCCGGCTCCTCCTCCACAGTCTCCAACTCTTCGTCATCGCCCGCTAGGATGCGATCGATTTCGAGCAGCATGTCATCTTCGTCGCCGGCCATTCGCGCCGGTACTTGCCGTCGCCGGATTAACCCTTGCGGCGCCCGCCATGGCCAGTCAGTCGCTTGCGCGCCTCGTCACTGCTTTCGCTGCTGGTACGCTGCGGCCGTCTGCGGCTGTCGCCACGCCGGCCGCGTCTGTCTTGCCTCCAGCGGCAGGTCACGCGCTTCAGGTCCCACGCAGCCGCCTTCGTGACGCGCCGGCCGCCGCGCAGGTGGAGTGCTTCGATGACTGCGGCGCGCCCGTCGAGCTGCAGTACCATGCCGACCGCGAGTTCGGTTTCGGGTGGCAGCTCCTGCTTCAGCGAAAGGGTTTCGCTTTCGTGATGCAGCGCAAAGCGCACGCGCACCGTCGCAACCAGTCGCGCCCAGATTATCGGCCGCTCGCGGGCTTCCGCCTGCTGGACGCGCTTTGTGCTGGCCGTCCCCCGCCGCGCACCCAACTCGAGCGCCGTCACTTCCAGCGGCCCGCGGGCGTGGGACAGCAGCTCACCGACCTGCAGCAAGTCGCCCGGCTCGGCCAGCAGCTTTTCGCGCACCGTCTCGCCACCTTCGGAGAGTCGCAGCTCCAGCTCGAGCGGTGGCGGCACCTGGATTTCGGCGTGGCGCGTCGCACCGCATTCGCTGCACCGTACGGTGCCCTGAAAGCTGAAGCCGCGCTTTTGCGACATCTGCGCCTTCAACACGTCGTGTAGCGTCGTGTCATCGCAGCTTTCGCATTCCAACTCGAGCTGCTGCATCAGTGGCGGAAGTGGCGCATGCCGGTCAGCACCAGCGCCATCCCGTGCTCATCAGTCGCGTCGATTACTTCGGCGTCGCGAATCGAGCCGCCCGGCTGGATGATTGCAGTAACCCCGGCCGCAGCGGCAAGGTCGATACCGTCGCGGAACGGGAAGAAGGCGTCGGATGCCATCACGCTGCCGTGCGCTGATTCGCCCGCCTTCTCGATGGCGAGCCGCACCGAGTCGACGCGTGACATCTGGCCAGCACCGACGCCGGTAGTGCGGCTTCCGCTCGCCAGCACGATGGCGTTGCTGTGGACGTACCTGACGACGCGCCAACCGAAACGCAGCGCTCCCCACTCAGTATCGGTCGGTTCGCGGTCGCTTGCCACCTTTATATTTGCGTTGTCGAGCGTCGTCGTGTCACTTTCCTGTAGCAGCCAGCCGCCAGCGATCGATCGCAGCTGTGCCGCGGGGCGGTAATCCTCAAGCGCGCCGGTCGCCAGCAGCCGTAGGTTCGGCTTCGCGGCCAGCACCTCGCGCGCCGCGTTGCTGAACGCCGGTGCGATGATACACTCCTTGAATGCCTTGGCGATGGCAGTTGCCGTTTCCGTATCGACTTCGCGGTTCAGCCCAATGACTCCTCCGAAGGTGGAAACGGGGTCGCACATCAGCGCCGCCTCATAGGCTGCCGCCAGCGCTTTGCCGGTCGCAACACCGCAAGGGTTACCATGTTTGACCACAACCGCCGCCGGCTCCATGAAACTGGCGACAATTGCGAGCGCTGCATCCAGGTCGAGCAGGTTGTTGTAGCTCAAATCCTTGCCCTGTAGTTGCTCGGCCGTCGCGAGCCCCGGACCGTCGGCAAGCAGGTCGGAGTAGAACGCTGCCTGCTGGTGCGGATTCTCGCCGTAGCGCGGCCGCAAGGCCAGCGTGCCGGCGACATGCAGTGACTCCGGCAGTGCCCCTTCACCGAACCGCTCGCCGAGCGTGCGCTGGATTACTGTGTCGTAGGCGGCGGTGTGGCGAAACGCCTTCAGCGCCAGCGCCTGCCTCTCGGCGGCGGGCACCCCGTCGCCCGCCAGTGCTCCGGCTACACGTTCGTAGTCGCCCGAGTCGACCACTATCACCACGCGCGGATGGTTTTTCGCGGCGGCGCGAATCAGCGTCGGGCCACCAATGTCGATCTGTTCCAGCAGTTCCGGCAGCGGCGCCTCGCGCTGCGCTGCTTCGGTGAACGGATAGAGATTTACTGCGACGACGCCGAAGAGCGGTATATCATGTTCCGTCGCCTCGGCGGCATCCTGTTCGCGCGCCAGGATACCGCCAAAGATAAGCGGATGAAGTGTCTTGACGCGCCCCTCCATTATTTCGGGAAAGCCGGTGATTTCGGAAACTGACGTCACTGTCAGGCCGGCCTCGCGCAGTGTGGTGGCGGTGCCACCGCTGGAAACTAGCTCCCAGCCCGCTTTTGAGAGTGCTGCGGCGAACTCGACTAGGCCCCCCTTGTCGCTGACGCTCAGCAGCGCGCGGCGGGTCGCCTGGTGGGATTTACCGGGGTTCACGGCCTTTCCTCGCGTCGCAAGTCGTGTCCGGTTTAAGCGCTGTCGGGGAGCTTGCGCAGGCAGCTCGCCGGAACTTCGTGGGTGATGTAGACTGTCGTGCCCGCCTTCATTATCGGCTGCTCCGCCTCCTCGGCGGCGCGCACATCGACCAGCAGAACCACCGGCTTGCCGATGATGTGGCGCCCCGCTTCGAGTGCATTGAGTCGCGTGCCCGATAGGTGGACCATCTGCCGGTCCAGCGGGTAGAGTCCCTGCTCGAGATATTCCTCGGAATCTTCCTGCGAGCAGGCGAAGTAGAGATGCTCCGGAACGCCATCGGTCGGCAGGTCCAGTTCCAGCTCGAGCGAGTGGGCGTAGGTGGCGCGCAGCCGGCCATCGACGAGCTGGTAGCGGCCCTTGGGATCGGTGTCGACCGCTGCTTTCAGGTGGTCCATGGTCAGGTAGTCGAAGTGGCGTCGCTGGTGCTTCAGCGACTCGATAAATTCGGACGCACCAATCCATCCCTGCTGGTCCATCTCCAGCTCGAAACGGTCGGGAAAGTGGCGCAGGACGCCCGCCATGATGCGGCCGAACTGGTCAAGGTGGCGCGGTGACATCACCAGCTCGCCATCCTCGCTGCAATACTGGCACTTCTCGCCGCGGAAATAGCCGTGCTGGTGCTTGACGCACGCCTTCAGCGGCTCATCGGGTGGACGTCGCATGGCGGCGCCACGAGGATGGGTGATTAAGCGGTTACGGCTCTATTCGGGCTAGATTGAATAGTGTGCTTTGGTCACAGTTACGGTGACGCCCCATCATCCAGTCGCGTCTGCCCTTTCTCAAGGGGAGGCTGTGGACTGGCACCAATCTCCTCGCGCGAAGGCAGCTCAACCTCCATGCGCCCTCCAACAAAGAGCGATTGCATCCGCATCTCACGACTGCGACTGCTCCAGTAGGCAGCCTCATCGCGCGTGTCACTGGTAATCAGCACAAACACCTTGCCGGGCCGGTCACGGCCGGTCCGCCCCCGCCTTTGTATGAGCCGGATGGCCGATGATACTGGCTCGTAGAAAATCACTGCCTCGGTCGCAGGAATATCGAGCCCCTCCTCGCCGACTGATGTTGCAACAAGGACGTTGAATTCACCGCTGCGGAACTGTTCCAGCGTCGTTTTCTGGACTTTCTGCGTCATTCCCGGGTCCCCCTCGCGTGAGCCTTGGCCGACGAACCGCACGGGTCTTGCATCCTCAAGCTTCCCGAGTTGCTCGACCAGTAGGCTAGCGGTGTTGCGGATTTCGGCAAAGACTATGATTCGCTCCGCGCCTTCTGCCAGCTCCTGTGCGACTAGCTCTTTCAGCCGCTCCAGCTTGGGATGCTCTCCCTCGCTCCCCTCGGCGTCAATGACTGCCTGCTTCCATTCTGGCTTCTGCAGCAGCCACTTTGTGGCGCGGCTGCTCGAGCTCTTGCGCATACGAGCCGCGTAGTCCAGAAATTGTGTAGGCCCTTGCGTCTCAATGGTCAGCCGCGCGTGCGCTACCTTGAGTGCCATTGCCTGCATAGAGAGAAGGTTGTAGAGATTCCACGGTGCCTGTTTGCCAGCCGCGCGCAACTGTGCCTGCAGTTTACGTCCCGCATCGAGAAGCATCATTGTTGAAACCTTGCGCGGGCGGGTGAGCGCTCCCGCCTGATACAGTCGCCCGCAGAGCCGGTCCTGCAGCCTCTGCAGGTTCTTGCTAATCCTTGCTGCGGATTCTGGCAGTGACACCCTCACCCAACGCGTCTCTATTGGCTGGATGTAGGGCGCTACATCGGGATCTTCATCATCACGTTTCTCGATGGCCGTAATCCCCAGATTGCGGCATACCTCGACCACATCCGCGCGGGTCGAACCGGGTGATGCAGTCATTCCCAGCACCAGCGGCTGCCGCGCGGTCTCACCGTAGCGCGCAGCGATGAAGACGTAGGCGTAGTTACCAACGGCGCGGTGCGCCTCGTCGAAGACCATCAGCGCGAAATCTTCCAAGCTCGCTGTGCCGCGAATCAGGTCCTTCTCGACCACCTGCGGCGTCGCCACCACCACCTGCGCGGACTGCCAGAGCGGCTCGCGCTTGGCGGGCGCGACCGAGCCGGTGAGCAGCTCGACGCGTACATTCAGGCTGCGGGACAGGAAGCTGGCGTGCTGTTCTGCCAGCGGACGCGTGGGTGCCATCATCAGCACGCGCCCCTGCTCGAGCCGCTCCAGCATCACCTGCAGCGCAATCACCGTCTTGCCCAGCCCGGTCGGTAGCACTGCAAGCGTGGACTCGCGCAGGCAGGCGGCGGCGACGTCGCGCTGGTAGGTGCGTTCCTCCAGCTCCGGCCCCTGCAGCAGCGGGTGGGCCAGTGGCTTCATGCCTGGCGCCCGAGCCAGCCCCGGCGCCAGAAGTAGTAGAGCATACTGCCCGCGAAGGCTCCCATCAGCGCCAGGATGAGCCAGAAGCCATTACCCTGCGCCAGCGGCAGCTGGTCGGTGTTCATCCCGAAGATGCCGGCAATCAGTGTTAGTGGCAGCATGATGGTGGCGATAATCGTCAGCGTGGTCAGCACCTCGGTCAAGCGGGCGTTCGACTCTCCGAGCCGCATCGAGACTTGTGACAGGTAGGCATCACGCGTCGACGAGACTCCCGTGGAGTAGTTCTCAATCCGGTTCACCAGCCCGTGAATCACGTCTGCCAGGTCGCGGAAGTAAAGGTAATTCGGCTCGGAGATGAACTCCTCGTCGGGCCGCAGCAGTCGCGCCACAGTCCCCTGCAGTGGTGTAATGGACTTGGACATTTCACGCAGGTCCTGCTTCATCTCGTGCAGCTCCTCCAGCAGTTCGGGATACTTCATCGCCTGATCGAAGACCCGGTCCTCCAAGTCGTCCAGCCGCTGGCTGTAGCCGTCCATCACGTGCAGCCAGTCGTCCGCCACCGCGTCAAGCAGTTCGTAGAGCAGGAATTCGGGACCGCGCTGCAGTCGCCGCATGCGCCGGTGCGAGCGGTAGCGCTCGCGGAAGCGGTCCATGGCGGGGAGCGCCGTATGGCGCACCGTCACCAGCAGGCTGTCGGTCAGGAACGCCAGCAAATACTCCGTATCCAGCTCCGAGTCGGCGTCACGGGCGCGCAGCACGACGAAGCGATGGTCCTCGTAATGCTCGGCGCGGTCGACCGGGTCGGCGAAGCAGTCCTCGACCGCCAGCGGGTGGAATCCCATCGTCTCGAGCAGGAACCCCTTCTCGGCGTCGCCAGGCTGCATGATGTCGAGCCAGCCGCTCTGCACTCCTTCAAGCTCGGACGCCAGTTCGTCGAGCGGGAGCGTCTGTTCACCAGCCTTGCCGCTGGCAGCCGTCAGAAGCCGAATGGTGGACACGCTGGCGTGACTTGCTTCACCGTTAAACCGTTATCGCCCCGGCCCGTCCTTTGCCGTCGATGTGGAACAGCGGCTCGTGCAGTGCGCCGCCGCGCTGCAGCGTCGAGCGGAAGAGCGTCACGCGCTCCACGCTGCCGGAGCCGCAGTCGCGGTGACCGTAACGCAGTACCAGCTTGCGGACATCGCGCGGCGGCCTGAAGCGCGCCAGTGTGACGTGGCCGACGAACGGCCGATCCTGCGAACCCGTGGCGAAGCGCAGCGCCTGCGCCAGCTCCGCCAGTCCCGCGCCGTGGACGCCGACCCACGCCACGCGCGCCGCCTTGGGTGAATGGAACGCGCCCAGCCCGCGGTACTCCAGCGCAAGCGGCAGCCGGCCGGCGCAGGCGGGTGCCGCCGCCTCTGCGACCGCCGCGGCGTCTGGACGCTCGCCCAGGAACGCCAGCGTGACATGGTAACTGCCAGCCGGCTTCGCGCCCAGCTCGCGCTCCAGCGGCCCCGAATCGAAGCCGGGGCACTCCAGCGCCAGGAAGAGTCGCACGCGGGGCAATCGCCGTGCGATTTAGCCTTTCTTCAACCGCTGTTGCAGCGCCGTAATCAGCGCGCTGGCGGTCCCCTCGCGGCCACCAGTGAGCGTTGCGAAGCTCTCGGCGCCGACCAGTGCGCAACTCTCCGCCTCGTCGAGCTTGGCGCGCCCCGCAAGGCGCTTGATGAAGCCGACCTGCTTGGGCGAAGCGGCGCTCGGCTGGCCCGCGGTGCGCTCCTGCAGCGCGCTGATGAGCGCGCTGGCGGTCCCCTCGCGGCCGCCCGTGAGCGCGCCGTAGCCATCGGCGCTGACGAGCGCGCACGCATCGGCTTCGCCGAGCTTGGCGCGCTCGGCCAGCCGCTGGATAAAGCCAACCTGTTTCTCCGACGCGGGGACGTCCTTGCCCTCGGTGAGCGGCTGCAGCTGCTCGATGAGCGCGCCGGCAGCTTCGCCGTCCAGCTCTTCAATAATCTTGCCCACCAGTAGTGGCTCCGCCTCGGTGCCCGCCTGCGCGGCGAGCGACTGCAGGTAGGCCAGCTGCCGGGGTGTCGCACGCTCCTTCTTGCGCTCTAGCGCCGCGCTGTGCAGCGCATTGAAGTGGTCGGCGAACTCTTGCCACGCCTGTGCGGCAACGGTTTCACCGCCCTCGATATGCTCAAGCTGCACCTCCATGCCCGCGGTGAAGGCGGTCGAGAAAATACCGTCAGTAGTGGTGCCGTAGCAGGGCGCAACGTTCTCCCACAGCGTGCAGCCTGCTTCAGTGGCGTACAGCCGCCCCTTTTCATCGCGCGCATACTCGCGGTCGAGCAGCTTGCGGATGGTTTCGGCGTAGGTCGATGGGCGGCCGATGCCCTCCGCCTTCATCTTCGCCACCAGCCCGTGCTGCGTGTAGCGGCCGGGCGGCTTGGTCGCGTCCTCAATCAGCTCGCATTCGTCCAGCGCCAGCGTGTCGCCCTTGGCAGCGCCCGCCAGCGGTGGCACCTGCGGCACCGGCTTCACCAGCTTTGCATACGCCGCTTCCCAGCCGGCGAAGGTGCGCCATTCGGTCTTGCCGGCGGCGCTCCAGCCGCTCGCCTCGCCCGCCAGCTTCAGTCTGCGCCACAGCGAAGGCGCCATCTGGCTGGCGGCAAAGCGCGCCCAGATGAGTGCGTAGAGCCGCGCCTGCTCCGCCTCAAGGCCCTGCGGTTCGCGCGTCTGTGGCCGCGTGGGGCGAATCGCCTCGTGCGCGTCCTGGACCCCCTTGCCTCCACCGCCACCGACGCCACGGCCGAGATGTGAAGCATTCCACTCATGCTCGATGTAGCTGCGCACTTCCTGCCTTGCAGCGGCGGAAGTGCGGGTCGAGTCGGTCCGCATATAGGTGATGTGCCCAGCCTCGTAGAGCTGCTGCGCCAGCCGCATCACGCGTGCTGGCCGCCAGTTGAGTCGCTGGCCCGCCGCCGCCAGCAGCGTGTCGGTGGTGAAGGGCGGCCGCGGCCGCTTTTTGAAATCTTCCTCTACGACGCTAGTCAGCGTCAGGTTGCCGGTGGCTTCCAGCGCCGCGTATGCAGCCTCGGCACTGCGGCTGTCGCCAGTGCGGTCGCTCCGCGTCTTACCCTTGGAATCACGCCAGCCGTCGTCGAACTGCACCCGCAGCTCGATACCACTCGCCTGCAGGTGGACTTCCCAGTAAGGTATCGGCACGAACGCCTCGATTTCGCGCTCGCGCTTGACGACGAATCCCATCGTCGGCGTCTGCACGCGCCCCATCGACACCAGGTTCCAGGAGCGGCAGAAACGGGAGCCGCGGAAGCCAATCAGCCGGTCCATCAGCCGTCGAATCATCGCCGCCTCGACCAATGCAATATCGACGTCGCCCGCTTCTTTGAGCGCGGCGGCAATCGCCGTCTTGGTAATCTCGTTGAAGGTCACCCGCTTCACCGCGCCCAGACTGCCGAGCAGCTCGGCCAGCCGCCAGGCGATGAACTCACCCTCGCGGTCGGGGTCAGTCGCGACCAGCACTTCGTTGACGCCGTTCTTGCGTCCGTCGGCGAGCAGTTTCCTGATGATGCCCTCCGCGCCTTTGGTGAAGCCCCATTCGGGCGCTGGCAGCTCGCCGTCGGCGGTAGCCCACATCGCCTTGCTCCCCTCCTTGCCTTCAGTTGGCAGGTCCTGGACGTGGCCGCGGCAGGCGCGGACCATGAAGTCGTTGCCCAGGTAGCGCTGGATAGTGCGCGCCTTGGCGCCTGACTCAACCACCAGTAGCCGGGTCACGCTGTCCCCGCGTTGCTGACGGCTGATAAATGTTGCGACTCGCGCACGCGCACAGGGAGACTACAAGTCTCCCCGCCCAAATCGGATTAAGTCACCACCGCTGGCGAGCCATGGTGCTCGAAGCGCTGCGGCAGCCCGGCGTGTGCATCGCGCTGGTCGGCGCGTCGAACGACCCCACCAAGTTCGGCAACCGCATCTTCCGCGACCTGCGGGCGAAGGGCTACACGGTCTGGCCGGTCAACCCCCGCGAGCCGGAAATAGAGGGCGTTGCCGCCTGCGCCGACCTGGAAGCGCTGCCGGGGACTCCGGACATCGTCAATTTTGTTGTCCCGCCACCTGTCGCGCTAGCGGTCGCGAAACAGGCAGTCGCCCTGGGCATCCGCCGGCTCTGGTTCCAGCCCGGTTCCGAGAGCGACGAGCTGAAGGCGTGGCTCACCGAGCAGGAAGGCGTCAGCGCGCTAACTGACGCGTGCATCATGGTGCAGAGCGCGGCGTAGCGCGTTGGGGTAGACCGTCGAATAATATACTACTTTTCAAGCGCCTTGCGGGCGGCCGTTACGAGCGCCTCCAGCGCCTCACCGGCGCGATCGGTCGGCACTGCGCCCTTCGCGTGCGTCGGCGCGCCACCGCCACTACCGCCCGCGGCCTTGGCGGCCGCGCCAGCCAGCGCGCTGCAGTCCACCTCGACCTTGCCGCCTCGCACAGCCATGACGTGGCCCTTACCAGCGGTGCGCGTCGCGAGTAGTACCAGCGCGTCGCCGCTGGCGCTGAGACGTCGCGCCAGCTCCTGCATTTCAGCGAGCGGCGCGTCGCCGCAGTCATTTATATATAGATTGACGGAACCAATGCGTTCCGCTGCAAGCTCCCCCGCCCGGCTTTCGGCCAGTTCCTTTTCCAGCGTCGTTACACGCGTGCGCAGTTCCTTGCGCTCGTCCATTAGCTTACTGGCTGCGTCCGCCACCTGTTCCAGTGGCACGCCCAGCGCTGCGGCCGCCTGCTCTAGCAGCTCGCGCTCCGCCTGCGCGGCGGCGACTGCCGCCTTTCCGGCCGAGAATTCGATGCGTTCCACGCCGTCCTGAATGCGCTCGGTCCTCAAAACCTTGATGGCCTGCAGCGCGCCGGTGCTGGCGACGTGGGTCCCGGCGCACGCCTGTGCGTCGATTCCGGGGATTTCGACTACGCGCACGTCGCGGTAGTTGGGCGCACCGCCCTGGTATAGCGTTACGCCATACTGCGCGTCGGCTGCCTCGCGTGTGGCAAAGCGCGCCTCCACCGGGTGGTCGCCCCGGACGATGCTGTTCGCCTCATGCTCGAGCGCCGTGACCGCAGTGCGGTCGAGCCGACGGTGATGGGTGATATCGAGCCGCGCCGAGCCGGTCGCTTTGCGGGCACCCGCCTGCCAGACGTGCGGCCCCAGCGTGCGGCGTGCTGCGGCGCCAATGACGTGCGTCGCGGTGTGGTGCTGCGAGAGAGCGTCGCGTCGCCCCCCGTCGATGGCGCCCCGCACGGTCGCACCGACCGGCGGTGCATCGCCCTCTAGCGTGTGCACTGCCGCCTCGCCGCGCATCTGTACGTCAACCACGCGCGCCTCGCCACTCTCCCAGCGCAGCGTCCCCGAATCAGCCGGCTGTCCACCGCCTTCGGGATAGAAGAGCGTGCGGTCCAGCGCCACGGCTGCGCCATCAGCCCAGGTCACGTTAGCGTCGAACTCGCGCGCTGCCATGTCATCGTAGAACACCAGCTCGGTCGGTGGCAGCTTCTCAGCCTCCGCTTTCGAGGTCGGCGCCGTCGCCGCCGAGTGGCGCTCGGCAACTAGCGCCATGAAGCCGTCCGGCACCGCGACGGTAGCGCCTTGCTCGGCGGCGAATTCTGCCACCACCGCCGGTGGCAGTCCCTGCGAGTCGTACAGTTCTACGAGTCGCTCTGCACTGATGTCACCTGCGGCGAGCGTGCGCTGCACCGTGCGCCGTCCGCGCTCTAGTGTTGCGTCGAACCTTTCGCTTTCGAGCGCGACCAGCTCGAGGATATGCACGCGCTGCTCCGCCAGCTCCGGGTAGGTCGGTGCCAGCTCATCGATATGCTGGCCAATGACCTGTGGCAGCGCCTCCGGGATTCCTAGGTCGCGCAGCAGCAGTAGCGTCCGCCGCAGCACCATGCGTGCCAGATACCCGGCGCGTACGTTGCTCGGGACGACGCCATCGCCGAACATGAACGCCAGCGTGCGCGAGTGGTCGGCGACTATGAACGCCTTTTCGAGTGGCTCGATTGTGCTGCACAGCTCTTCGAGCGTCAGTTCGTGCCCCGCCGCGTGCAGCCTCGCGAGCACCTGTTCCCGCAGGTTGCTCAGGTCGGTGCCGTAGTCAATCGAAAGCAGTCCGCAGACGCGGGCGTTTTCGGCAATCAGCGCGCCCGCTTGCCCCAGTTTATCGGCAAGGCCGGCCTCGTGCGTCAGCAGCTCGACCGCGGCGGGGAAGACCGCCTCGTAGATCGTTCCGGTTCCTTGCGACGCCCATACCATTCGCTCCAGCCCGTATCCGGTGTCTACTATGGCGCGTGTCATGCGGCGGAAGCGACTGCCCTTGAGCTTGATATTGCCTTGCGGGTCTTCGGCCAGGTCCATGAAGACCAGCGTTGCCAGCTCCAGTCCTCCGGCGAGCACCTCCAGCGCCTCGCCGCCGTTCCCACCGCCAACCCATGGATTCTCCTTGTAGGTCAGGCCTTCGGCGGGGATGCCCAGTCCCGTGTAGAGTTCGTGGCACAGCTCGACGGTGCGGTCCTGCCAGTAGATTTCGTCGTCGGCTGAGTTGAAGGCATGGTGCGCCATCATCTCGAAACTGGTCAGGTGTCGCCCGCTGCGTCCGACTGACTCCAGGTCGTTGAGCCGGATGCAGGGCTGCGAAATTGCGAGCGGGTTGGCTGGCGGCCGCGCCAGCCCCGAAGTAACGTGCGGCTGGAAGACCGCAATCGACGCAATTGTCAGGTAGATGTCATCGCGCCAGCGCGCTACCACCGGCGCGCGCTCGACGCGAGTATGGCCCTTTGCTTCAAAGAAGACGAGAAACGCTTCGCGCATCTCCGAGAGCCCCAGCGGCCGGTCGAACAGCGGCGCGCCCAGGAACGAGTATTCGACGCAGGGTGCGTCACCACACAGCTTCTGCTCCGCGAGCGCCCAGAAATGCGCCTGGCAGGTGCGGCAGCGCTGGCGCTGGAAGCCATTGCTGGTGAAGAACTCCAGTTGCAGTGCGCCGCCCACGTTGCGGCATCCCGGCCGGGGTAAAAAGCCCGGACCGGCGCTGCGTTGGCGGCAGCATGCCGGACCGGCAATCGTTTATCGCCTTTGGGGGTCGCGACGCAGGATGGCTGCTGACCACGTGCCGTATGTGCCTGCGTCGCGCATCCTCCCGGAAATAACGCCGAAAGGCGTCGCGCTGGCAATCATTCTGGCGATGGTGCTGACGGCGGCCAACGTCTACCTCGGGCTCTATGTCGGGATGACCGTTTCCGCCTCGATTCCCGCGGCGGTGCTCTCGATGGGCATGCTGCGCGCGATTGCCGCTGTGCTGCCGCGACAGGAGACCAACATCCTCGAGAACAATTGGGTGCAGACCGCCGTCTCGGCGGGTGAGTCGCTGGCGGCAGGGGTCATCTTCACGCTGCCCGCACTGGTAGTGCTCGGCACGTGGGAAGACTTCGCGTTTTTCCCGGTATTCATCATCGCTGCCGTGGGTGGCACCATCGGGGTCCTGTTCTCAATCAGCTTGCGTCGCATCTTCATCATTCAGGAGCGGCTGCCCTACCCGGAGGGCGTCGCTTGCGCCGAAGTGTTGGTGGCGGGCGAGCAGGGCGGTACACAGGTACTGCCGATTATTGCTGGCATCGGTTTCGGAGCAATCTACAAGCTCGGTGCGGCGCTGGAAATAGTCGTTGACGGCGTGCTGCGCAAGGTCTCGCTCGGGTTGTGGCGTAATAACTGGCACGATTATTTCACCTTCCAGGGGCGGCTACCGGAATTCGGCACCGTCACCCAGTCGCGCACCACCTTCTTCTTTGGCATCGAACTCTCGCCGGCGCTCCTGGGAGTGGGATACATTGTCGGCCCCATGATAGGGAGTTTCGTCTTCCTGGGCGGGTTCCTCGGGGCGCTGGTCGTGCTTCCGCTCACCTCGGGGCTGCTGCTGCCTCCGGAAGGCATGTCGATTGGCGACTTCATCGGCTTCATCGAGATGCGCCGCCGCATGGTCGGCGTTGGGACAATGCTCGTCGGTGGGCTCTACACACTGGTGCTGATGCGCGGGCCCGTAATCAAGGGCATCCGTGACATGCTCGAGAAGGTCAATGTCAGCGAAGACCGCAGCGGGCTTTCACGGACCGATCTGGACCTTGACCCGCAGGTGGTGAGCCGGCTCTCGCTGGCAATGGCGCTGCCGATGGCGCTGATGGTGTGGTGGATGTCGGGGCTCATCCTGCCGGCGCTGCTGGCGCTGCTGATAATCTTCAGCGCCGGTTACCTCTTCGCGGCGATTGCCGGCTACATGGCCGGCCTGCTCGGGAGCAGCAACAACCCGATTTCAGGCGTGACGATTATAGTCGTCATCTTCACCGCTTCGCTCTTCACGCTGCTCAACTGGCTGGTCTACGACGGCGCCCGCACGCAGGAGCTGGTCGTCGCGACGATTGGTGTCGCCGCCTTCGTCTGCTGCGCCGGCGCGATTTCAGGCGATAACCTGCAGGACCTCAAGACCGGCAACATTGTTGGAGCCACCCCCTGGCGGCAGCAGATTGCGCAGCTGGTCGGTGTTCTCGCCGGGGCGCTGGTGATTCCGCTGGTGCTGAACCTGCTGATTTCGACCTACGAGCTCGGAAAAGATCTGGCGGCGCCGCAGGCGTTCCTGATGGCTGCCCTTGCAAGCGGCATTCTCGATGGCACGATGGACTGGGCGATGGTTCTGCTCGGCACCGGCATCGCCTTTTGCCTCATAGCACTGCGCCACCATCGCGAAAAGTGGCGCGGGCTGCCGCTGCACCTGCTGTTCCTGGCGGTCGCGTATGGCCTGTTCCTCGTTGGCGGGCTGGTTGAGGGTGCGCTGGCTGAATTCGTCTTCATGGGCTCGATCTTTGTTGCCGCCACGCTGGCATGGATGTTTGAGCGGGGCGGTCTCGAGATTTCGGTAATGGCAGTCGCGGTCGGGATGTATCTCCCGATAATCATGTCGATTCCCATATTTCTTGGTGGCATGATTCGCTTGGTGGTCAATCGGCGGCTGGGGCTGGGCGACGCGAGCGAGGCAGAGCGCGACAAGGCACACAGCCCTGGCGTGCTCTTCGCCTCCGGGCTGATTGCGGGCGAAGCGATTATGGGTGTGCTGCTGGCGTTCCTTGCCGTTTCAGGCGTCTACCTCGGATTGCTGAACAACCCCCTGTTCTTCCCGGGGCTGATGCTGTTCGCCTTCGCCGGCTTCAGCGCCGGCTGGTTCACGCTTCGTGGCGCCGAGGAAGACGTGATGGAAGCAGAGCTTGTCGACTGACCTGCGTGAGTTGCGGGTCATCCCGCTGGTGGAACTGCAACGTGATGATGCCGGCGCTTACGTCGAGCGCGAGCGTGGCCGCTCGCGCCTTGGCCGGCTGCTCGAGCGCTGGCTGCGCGTGCCCCGGACGGTGCGGGTCGAGCTCGATGACTATGGTGCTGCTGCCTGGCGGGCGATGCGCAATGGGGCTCCGGTGCGACAGCTCGGCGAAGCGCTGCGACATGAGTTCGGTGATGACGCGGAGCCGCTCTGGGAGCGGCTGGGTGAGTTCCTCGCGATGGCCGAGCGGGGCGGCCTGCTGCGGCTCGAACCATTATAGAGTGCTTTAATCGCCGTCAAAGATATTTTTTATAATCTGCCCCTTGTTTGGGTGAAATCCGATGACAATTCCCATTCTGGCCGTAGATGACGAGCAGGCAGTCCAAACCTCACTTTCCGTAATGTTCCGGAAATGGAAAGACCTGGAACTTGACTTGGCAGAAGACGGACAGGAGGCCCTTGAGAAACTGGCTCAGCGCGACTCTGATCTGGAGGGGACCAGTTACGAAGTGCTGATTTCGGACGTACTGATGCCACGGCTTGACGGGCTGGGACTGCTCGAGGCAGTCCGTGAGCGCTACCCCGCCCTTCCAGTAATCATGCTCACTGGCGTGCAGGATGTCACGACGCCGGTGCAGGCGTTCCGTCTGGGTGCCATAGACTACCTCCAGAAACCGTTCCAGGCGGAGGAACTCCGTGCAGCTATCGATAATGCACTCGCCTCGCGTGAAGCAGAGCCGGATTTTAGTGATTCAGGAAACCCGCACTTCGACCGCGGTAAATTCTATTGGGCGGGCTGGAGATTGACTGCTGCACGGCACCGATGAACACGAAACGACGCGCCCCCGCTCCGGGAGCGGCTGGGCGGGTTCCTTGCTATAGCCGAGTGGGGCAGTCTGGTCCGACTCGAAGCATTATAATCTGCCTATTACTTGGGTGAAACTCGATGGTAATCTCGATTCTGGCCGTAGATGACGACCACGCAGTCCGAATCTCACTTTCTGTAATGTTCCGGAAATGGAACGACCTGGAACTTAGGGTCGCTACAAGCGCCGAGGACGCCTTGGTGATGCTCAGGGAGGAGAAGTACATGATGATGCTTTGTGATATCGACATGCCTGGCATGGATGGTCTGGAACTGCTTGAACATGTCAGACTTGAATATCCCGAGATGCCCGTGGTTATGCTGACAGGTAATCAAGACGTCTCAACACCGGTCAAGGCCTTCCGGATGGGAGCCATGGATTATCTACAGAAACCGATGCAGACTGCGGACGTGAGACAAGTCGTCGACAGGGCAATGGAGGTAAGGGAAAGGCAGACTGACGTGAAGGAGGGGATTATTGACATTGATGAGATGATGAGTATGGTAAAGGTAATCTCTTCCGAAAAGATGGGACTCGATAAGGCAGGAGCCAGTTCTGCCAAGTTCAGAAAAATTATTGAAGTAATGAACGAGAAACTGATTAATACCGCAAAACGTGGCAACATACACAATATATTTTTACTATCGAAAGCAGGTATCGTGATAGCCACAGTGACCACCAAAGCTGCAGTAAGTGACAAGGACACAGACATAATGGGAAGTATGTTCAATGCCCTGAAGGAGTTCATGCAGGATGCTGTCAGCGATAGTTCCTCAGATGCACTGGACGACATCCAGTTCGGTGATTTTCACGTGCGCTTCTGTACAGGAGCCTATTGTGATTTGGCAGTGATATACACTGGAAACTTGAGTATGAAGGCAGAGGATACAATGACGGATAGTCTGATAGCTTTTGAACTGTCCAACACAGCGGCTCTGGAAAACTGGAGTGGCGATATGGATGAACTACCTGCCGCCCAGGAAACTCTGGACCACCTATTCGCCAAGCTGGATCGGGAACACAGCAATGAGTGAGTATTCCCCCGACGAGATAATTCGTAAGCTGGATTCTGAAATTGGCGAGATTAACACCAACCTTATGGATACAGTGAAGGCTAGGACCAAAAGTCTGACGGATAAGATTCAACAGGCTAATGAAGAAACGGAAAGTATTGCCAGGTTTCCTGAAGAGAACCCCCATTCCGTAATCAGGGCCACGAGGGCCGGAAAGATAATCTTCGCAAACCAGTCTGCCATAAAGACCCTCCTGGCTTCCCTGAAAGTCAAGGTTGGCGGGCAGGCGCCGGCTGGGCTCTGCGCGGACATCAACGAGGTAATGGGAAAAGAGGATTACATAGTCAAGGAGCATGTGATATCCGGGAGGATATACTCCTGCACCTTTGTTCCAGTATCCGAGCATGATTACGTCAATATTTATGGTGTTGACGTTACTGACAGGCAAAAAGAGATTGAAAGCCTAGCCAGGTTCCCGGACGAAAATCCTCATTCGGTCTTCAGGATATCCGAGGACGGCACAGTGATATTTGCTAATGCGCCTGCTCGGGCGACGATATTGTCCGGACTCGACGTGGATGTGGGCGACAGGATCCCGGATGAGCTTCTGGAGATTGTTTCAGGCGTATTCGAGACAGGGAAATTCATGGATATGGACCACACAGTTGATGAGAGAATATATGCCTGTTCTTTCGTGCCGGTCACGAAGCATTCGTACGTAAATGTATATGGTGTGGACATAACGGAAAAGATAAAGGCCCAGGAGGAAGCGGAACAGGCCAATCAGGAGTTGATACAGGCCGAGAAGATGTCCAGCCTGGGTATCGTGATATCTGGTGTTGCCCACGAAATCCGTAACCCTCTGCAGGTAGTGATGGCCATGTCGGAGTCCATCGCCGAGGATGATGATCTGGAACGCATGCGTAGTGATGCAAAGGAGATAATTGACGCTTCCAAGAGAATGGCCAATATTGTCAATGACCTGTCAGGTCATGCCCGCGACGCACGCACCCTCGGAACATCAACTATCTACCTCAACGAGGTCGCTGACAAATCACTAGCCCTCTCTAAATATACCAGGAACCTGAACAAGGTAAAGATAGTAAAACAGTACGAAGACAAGCCGGTCGCCATAGGCAGCACATCAGAGATAACACAGATAATCACGAACTTCATCAATAATGGTGTGGACGCGATGGAATCAGTTGGGACTATTACCTTGGCAACAGGCATGGATGACGGGACGTGCTACATATCTGTGACCGACACGGGGACGGGGATGGATGAGGAAACCCAGAAGAAGATATTCGACCCATTCTTTACTACCAAGGAGGCTGGGAAAGGGACCGGTCTGGGCCTTCATGTCGTTAACAAGATAGTGACCAAGCACAAGGCCGAACTGAAACTCGAGTCGACATTGGGCAAGGGTAGCACCTTCACGGTTATTTTTCCCAAAAAACCATAATCTCCATGCAGGATTTAAGCGATAACCGCTCTCCCCGTCACCTGTGCCTTCAACTCTGGCTCCCGAAGCAGAACAGTTAAACGCGACAGCGGCTCGCCGCGCGTGGCGTTCGCCGGGCAGCTTATCATCGAGAACCTTCCCAGGGACGAGAAGGGCAATTCGCTCTGCGTCCCGTGCCGCACCACCAAGCTGCTCTGCGGCAAGGAGCGCTGCCCGCTGCTGGTGCGGCTGCACGCTCACCAGCGCACCCACACGCTGCTGACCGGCACCGAACTGGCGGGCGCGTCGCCGCCGTCGGTCTTTGTCGGGCGCTACGGCTATCCCAAGGTCAGTATCGGGCCGATGCTCCCTCCGTTCGGGGGTGACACGTCGCTGCTCGACACTCCTGAACGCTGGGTGGGGCGCAAGATAGACGACATCGTCGACTTCCGCTCGCAGCTGGTGCGGACCCGGTTCCAGGTAAAGGAGCTGAATCCCGAGAAAGGAAACCGGATGGTACAGCGCACGCAGGAGCTGGCGATGGCAGCCACACCGCCGCACGTCGACGCCACCCTCCACCGGCCGCCGCAGGGGCAGATGCGCTACGGCGCGACTGTCCAGCCGATGGGCCCCTCGGCGCCGCTCAAGGCGTTCGACCGCGACACGGTGAAGGTTGACCGGCACATCGAGAAAGCACACTCTGACACCGACCTGCTGGCGCGCGACGCGCTCTCCGAGCTGCACGCCAAAGGGGTGCACACGTCGGCGATGAGTCGCGCCTTCTCTGTCGGCGCGTTCGGTGTCGGCAAGCGCCGCAAGCTGGTGCCGACGCGCTGGTCAATCACGGCAGTGGACTCCACGCTGGGACTGAAGCTGCTGGAACGGACGCGCGAGCTGCCACTGCTAGGAGACTACCAGCTCCACGAATTTACCGGGCTCGACAACCGCTGGTCGGTGCTGCTGCTGCCGACCGAGTGGTGCTACGAACTCATTGAGGCGTGGTATCCCAACACGCTCTGGAACCCGCACCGCAGCGGCATCTCGATTTTCCACAGTTTCGAGCTCAACCGCGGACGCAAGGGCTACGCCGAAATCGGCGGCTGCTACTACGCCGCGCGGCTCGCTGTCAACGAGCATCTGCACCGGCTGGGGCGGCAGGCGGGTGTGGTCATCTTCCGCGAGGCTCACCCCGGCTACATCCTCCCCGTTGGGGTATGGAACGTGCGTGAGCACGTGCGGGAGGCTCTGCGGCAGCCGCCGCGCCGCTACGGGACCCTCGAGGAGGCGATGGCGCGCGTGGGGTTCACAATGGATATTCCCATGAAGCGCTGGATAGCGAACTCCGGCGTCCTGAAGGACCGTATGTTTCAGAAGCGGCTCGACGATTTTGAGGTGTGACAAGCGCTAAAGCGGGGGTGCGGCGTCGCGCCGCCGCCGCGGGCGTAGTGTAGTCTGGTATCACCGAGGCTTCCCAAGCCTCTAACCCGGGTTCGAATCCCGGCGCCCGCAGTGTGCATTTACTCGCCAATTGGCTAATAGCGCATAAACCCTGCCAAGTCATGCTCTGGCGGCGCTGGCGGCTCTGCGTGGGTTGGTTCAAGCGCTGGGCCGCCTGGGAGTTCTGGCCACCCTGGCTATTCTACCTGCCGCTGCTGCCGTGGCTGTTCCTGCTTGCAGTGCGCTATCGCGGTGTGACGGTGGTGACGGCGGTCAACCCCGGTATCACCCGCTTCGGCCGGTTCCTTGTCAACCGCAAATCGGCCAAGCTGGGCGCGCTGCCCCGCCGGTACGTTCCACCGTTCGTCCTGCTCCGGGCGGCTGACAGTCTGGCGGTCCGACTGGCGCAGGCGCGTGCCTTTGCCACGGAGCAGGGTTTGCCGGTAGTGCTGAAGCCCGATATCGGTGGCCGCGGCTCGGGGGTCTGGATTGTTAGGACCTCTGAGGAGCTGGAGCAGGATATCGCGCTGGTCGATTACGATGTCATACTGCAATCATTCGTGGATGGAGAGGAGTACGGCATATTCTGGGTCCGGCATCCCGGACGCCGGCGTGGACGAATCGTTTCCATAACCAGGAAGGACCTCCCGTCCGTGACCGGCGACGGGATCCATTCGGTCGAGCAACTAATCCTCTCGCATCCCCGTGCGGTATGCTTCAGCCGGCTCCACTTGCGTAATCTCGGAGGACGCGCGCTTAAAATCCCCGCCAGCGGCGAAATAGTCCCGATTGGCGAACTGGGAACGCACAGCCGGGGAGCGCTGTTCCATGATGGCCGGGCAAGCTATACGAAGGAGCTCGAGCGGGAGTTCGAGTCGCTCACATCATCGCTGGAGGGATTCCATTTCGGCCGCTTCGACGTCATGGCTCCCTCCGTTTCCGCGCTGCAGAAAGGTGAGGTGCTCCAGATAATGGAACTGAATGCTTTGGGGGCAGAAATGACTCACATCTGGGACTCGCAGCTCGGACTGAGGAATGCCTGGCGGACCCTCAGGTGGCAGTGGCATATCGCCTACCACTTCGGTTACTGCAACAGCCTCGGGGGAGCTCCGGTGGCGACTTTCGGGGAAACAGTACAGGAACTGCTCGAGCTCTGGGAACTGCACCAGCGGCACGAGGCGGCCTCCAGCAAACGGGCAGCGGAATGACCTTGGGCCTGACTGAAACCGCTATGTTTCAGCGCGCCGTATAATTTAAGCCCCCGCGTGTGGCAAGGAGTGGACCCGGAACAGGAAAGACTGCTTCGCAATTTCCTGCTGGTGCGTACTTCGACGCTGCCTTCGCACCAGCAGCTGGTGAAGCGCCACTTTGCCCAGCATGAAAAGTTGATAGCTGAAGGTGAGCGCGAGTTTCCGCTTGAATTCATCAAGTATCTGCACCTTCTAGTGCCAGACATGCTGCTATGGAAGATTGCCAAGGAGGTTGCACTCTCACGCGAGGAAGGGCTCGAGCGGGCAGGGCTGCTGGCTGCGAGCCCGAAATACCGCACGCCAGAAATTGGCGAGCTGCTCTACGACGAGTGGGTCAGCCACGATGAGCTGGAGGCGAAAATCGGCAAGCTGGAGCGCAGTAAACACGGGCTGAACGCGTCGCCGCTGCACCGCTATTGTCGCGAGCACTCGAGTGAAGGCCGGATCTGGTCGCACCTGCACACCCACCTGGACCCGGATGATATCCGAATCTCGCGCGCCGACAAGGTGGCGCATCGGTTGGGACCGCCTGCGTTCATCGCTGCTGCCAGCGAGGACGAGTCGCTGGCGCTGGTGCCCTATCGCATGGACTCGCGCGCCTACGACTCCGACGAGGAATTCGATTACCGCCACTTCGAAAACATCACGCTGGCAGTGCTGTGCGACCACCCTGAAGCGCACGATTACTCGGTATTGAACCAGTTCCAGCAGTCAATCGAGGATGGGCTGGCGCGTGGCGGCTGAGCGCAATTTCCTGATTCTGGGCCACCGCGCGCACACCGTGCCCGACTGGAAGCTGGATGATCTGTGTGGCGGCGGCGGCCGGCTGGACGTGCTTGTGCGCTGTGTCACCGCCGCCATGTGGGTCTCGCACGGGTTGCGGCGCGACACTGATGTTTGGCTGCTGCTGCAGGGGCCTCCGGCACCACCAGTAGCAGTTCATTTCTGCGGCGCGACGGTGCGCTACCTGAACCCCGACGAGCGCTCGACCGCGGCGCTTGTGCGCAACGGGCTGGTGAAGCTGCGCGACCGCGATTCTGTAGAGTCGAGCCCTGGCGTGACGCTGCACCGCATCGACCTAGCGGAGCTCCTGACGCGGCTTCCGCCGGCGGTGCTGCTCGACGAGGCGGGTAACAGCAATGTGTTCCCGGAACTGCCGCTGACGCTGGTGCTCGGTGATGACCGTGACCCGACGGAGGAGGAGCGCGAGTCGCTGGCTGGCGCGCCGCGCATATGCCTGGGCGACCGCAGCCTGCTCTCGTCGGCGTGCATTACGTTAGCGCACCACGCGCTGGACGGGGCATAATCTGCGTTGCCCCCAGCAGCAGGACTGTGTCGCAAGGCACGCGTTATGTGGTTTTGAACCGGGCGCAACCTGCATTAGTGGCAGCATCAATCATACCCCATGACTCCTCGCTCCGTCGCTTCTGTCATCACCGCGCACCGGCAGCTGGAGGGTGGTGGTTTCCCCGTCCGGCGTCCGTTTCCGACCGCGAGTCTGGACCAGGTCGATCCGTTCCTGCTGCTGGACGAGATGGGTCCCGTGGAGTGGGCTCCGGGCGAAGCCATTGGCGCACCGGACCATCCGCACCGTGGCTTCGAGACCGTGACCTATCTTCTAGAAGGCCACATGTGCCACCGTGACTCGTTCGGCCACGCTGGTGAATTGCGAACAGGCGACGTGCAGTGGATGACCGCAGGTTCCGGGCTGGTTCATTCCGAAATGCCGCACCCCGATTTCCAGAAGCGCGGCGGGACCACGCACGGTTTCCAGATCTGGGTCAACCTGCCGCGCGACCGCAAGCTGATGGCACCGCGTTACCAGGAAATAGCGGCTGCCGAAATCCCGCTTGCAGAAAGCAATGACGGGCTGGTGCATGCGCGAGTTATAGCTGGCGAGTCCCTGGGTGTCAGCGCCCGTATCGAGACTGTAATTCCCATTACCTTTCTCCACTTGACCATCGCTCCAGGCGGCGCACTCGAGCAGCCGCTGGTACCGGCGTTGAACGCCATGGTCTACTGCTTTGGGGGCGCCGGCGAGTTCGGTCCATATGGCACGCCAGCCACCGATGGCCAGCTGGTATTTTTTGGTGATGGCGATGAGGCGCGCATTGCTGTCTCGCCCGATGCGACAGAACCTCTCCAGGCTCTGCTGCTGGCAGGTGCGCCACTCGGCGAGCCGGTCGCACGCTACGGACCATTCGTGATGAATACGCGCGACGAGCTGGTGCAGGCGATGCAGGACTTTGAGTCTGGCAAGATGGGACGCATCGTGCCGGAACCGCAATAGCGCCCGCCTCGCTGCCCCGACATGCAACCGCTGCTGCGTGCGCTCCCGTTCAATCTGGCACTGCTCGTGGGCACCTATGCAATTGCGTGGGGCGCCACGCTGGCCGATGCGCAGCTGGGGCAGCCGTCGCTGGTGCACCCCGTCGGGCTGGTCATCGGTGCACTGCTGGTGGCGCTGGGGTTGCGGCTGCGGCTCTTGGCGACCATTGCCTACTACAACCACGAGCTGGTCGTCGTGCGGTTGCGGCCGCAGCAGCGGCTGGTGACGAGTGGGATATTCGCGCACCTGCGGAATCCGCTGCTGCAGGGGTGGTGGATGCTGCAAGCGGGCTGGGGATTGGTGCTCGGGACGCCAACGGGGCTGCTGCTGGTGCTTGCGCTCGGGGTGACACTGGACTTATGGGTCAAGTGGGAGGAGCTGACGCTGGCGGCCGAGTTCGGCGATGAATACGTCGCCTATAGCGCGCGGACGCCGCGCTGGGGCTGGCAGCGCTGATTCGAGGAATGGCGGCGGTGGCTTAAGGAGCGGGACTGTTACTGCCACATGCAGCGCGTCATCGTCACCCGCTATGGACCGCCCGATGTGATGCGGTTCGAGGAGGCGGAAACACCGGAGCCCGATAACGGCGAGGTGTTAGTACGGGTCGCGCGCGCCGGCATTAATTTTGCGGACCTGCTGGCACGCATGGGGCTCTACCCTGGCACCCCCAAGCCGCCGTTTGTCCCGGGCTTCGAGGTCGCCGGCACAGTCGTGGCTGTCGGCCCCGGCGTCGATGACATCGCTGCGGGTGACCGCGTCGTCGCCGGCCGTTCATATGGTGGCTATGCAACGCACGTCGTCGCGCCCAAAGCGACTGTTTCACGGCTGTCCGACAGCGTCAGCTTCGACGTAGCGGCGGCGCTGCCGGTCAACTACCTGACGGCATGGTTGGCGGTGGTGCATCCGGGCGCGCTGCGGGAGGGTGAGACCGTGCTCATCCACGGCGCCGCTGGTGGCGTGGGCATCGCGGCGACGCAGCTGGCGAAAATTCGCGGGGCGGCACGCATCTTCGGCACTGCATCCCTGCAGAAGCATGGATGGCTGCGCGAGCAGGGCGTCGAACCGGTCGACCGCGATGACTTCCGCGCCACTATCAAAGCCGCCACCGATGGACGAGGGGTTGATCTGGTACTGGACCCGGTCGGCGGTGACCACCTGCTCCAGAGCTACCGCTGCCTTGCTTCGGGCGGCCGCGTCGTCAGTTACGGCATCTCGGCCATGGCGCCCGGCCGCAAGCGCAGCCGGCTGGCGCAGCTGCGCGAGTGGTGGCGCACACCGCGCTTCAACCCGCTCTGGATGATGGGTGCCAACCGTGCCGTTATCGGCGTCCATCTCGGCCGCTACCGCGACGTCAAGCGGTTGCAGCAGGCGCAGGCGCAGCTCTTCGACTGGCTGGAGGCGGGCGAAATCGCGCCGCGCATCGACTCTGTCTTCCTTGGCGCCGAAGCAGCCAAAGCGCACCAGCACATCCATGACCGCCAGAA
This sequence comes from Candidatus Poseidoniia archaeon, assembly GCA_022449705.1. Taxonomy (GTDB): domain Archaea; phylum Thermoplasmatota; class Poseidoniia; order MGIII; family CG-Epi1; genus UBA8886. The sequence continues at coordinate 36,147 of JAKURS010000001.1, forward strand.
CATCGGCAAGGTGCTGCTGGACTTCGATTAAGGCTATAACTGGTCGACCGCTCGTATTCCATGGCGGACCCGGACGGCGACGGTACGGGTAAGGTGGAACTGCATCGCCGAACCAGCGCCAGCGAGGAGGACACGCTGTTCCGTATCCTCTTCGCTGCCATCCAGCTCGGCGCGCCCGCTTCCAAGCGGCAGATAGCCGAGCAAGCGGGGCTCTCGTCACAGCTGGTTGACTACCACGTCCCGAAGCTGGTCGCCAGCGGACAGCTGTTGCTGCGCCGCGGGCGCTACCGCCCGCAAGAGTGTCTCACCGACCACAACCTGCTGCGACTGATGAAGTCGTCGCTCATCCGGCAGCAGCTGGTCGAGCAGGTAGCGGCCGGGCTCGACTTCTCACAGGCGGAGAAGGACGAGGGCGCGGTCATCGAGGAGAACATCCTGAGCCTGCTGCGGCTCTTCAGCGTGGAGCTGAAGGGCGGGCGCTGAAATAACCCCTGACGGCGAACTACTTCTGGAGGGGGTGCGACTGCTGCGCCAGCCGCGCCAAGCTCAAAACAAAAAATTTTTTTTGGCACCGCTTTATATACTGCGAGCACCGCCGGATCATTATGCGCAGACGCCATATGCTGGGCCACCAGCGCCTTACCATCTGCGGCTATCCTACCACACAGCAGGAGCGCCGCGTGATGCGCAAATCAACCTGGAAACAAGTCTCCTGCAAGCACTGCCTCGCGATGCACGCGCATCACGACGGGCGGGGAGTTGCCGGGAGGGGGGTTCCGGCATGACCAATCGCATCACGGTTTTCGGGACGCAACTGCAACGACCACGCGCGATGACCCCGCCACCGGTTCCCGGTAGCGGTCCGTCTCCACTGCTCGCTACGGGAGTTGTGCTGACGCTGGTTGTAGCGGCGCTGCTGGTATACCAGCCGCCTACACCGTCCGGGCTGACAACGGCCCAGAGCGACTTCCTGCAGGACCTGGTCCAGGACCAGGGTCGCAGCTCGCCGCAGCTGGCCGCGTATGAATCATGCGACGCGCTCGAGGGTGACCTGAAGGAGCACCTCAAGGACGAGATGCGTGCCACTCTCGCTTCTAATCTGGAGGGGAATTACTATCGCGGCGGGGGTGGCGGCTGGCTCGAGGGCGATGTCATGGTCGCACTCGATGGCGCTGAGATGGATGACGGTGGCGGCTCTCCGGAAAGTCCTGCCAGTA
>JAKURS010000010.1:0-4157 GCA_022449705.1 Candidatus Poseidoniia archaeon
CCCAGGTTGGTAGGTTGCTCTACCAATAGTCATCCCTTCAAATTTTACAATTTCAAATTTTCCTTTCTCAAATTCTCTGACTTCATCCGGCTTTTCAAATCGTTTTATAATGATGTCATCCACGCATCTGAATTAACACCTTAAACATAAGGCTTTTCACCTGTTCTTCTGACGCTAGCTGAGATTAAAATACTGTGCTCGTTTTGTAAAGGATGGTGCGGGGGGAGGGATTTGAACCCCCGTACCGCTAACGGAATAGGCCCTGAACCTATCGCAATTGGCCATACTATGCGACCCCCGCAACTTCGGCGGCAGAAATGCGTCAGGTTTAAGGTTTGTTATCTCGGGGCCAGTCGCTTCGGGCGGCTGCCGTGGCGCCCCTAGAGTTCTGCTTCGACCGAATCAGCCGATTCATCTTCCTCTTCCTCGGGCTCATCGACCGGGGTGAACTTGGTGCCGTAGTAGATGATGCCCGAGTCGCTGTCCTCGCCCAGCTTGCGGAAGACCGCCTCGACGCGCATGCCGCGCTTCACCAGCTCGGGCGCGACATCGACAATCTGCGCCGTTATGCGCGCGCCTTCGTCCATCTCAATCATCGCCATGGGGTAGGGGCCGTGCATCTCGTAGCCCTGCTGCGGCTGGTAGACCACCGTGCACGCCACCACCTGGCCGGTGCCAGCAAACTGGTATTCCTCCAGCTTGCCGATTGACTCGCGGTGGCAGCCGGAGCACATCGAGCGCGGAGGGTAGTGGTACATGTCGCAATGGGTGCAGTGCGAGCCAATCAGGTTGTAGCGCACTGGCAACTCGCGCCAGAAACGGGGGACCGCCATCAGTTCGCCTCCAGTAGGTGGACTACTGCCGTCGCGCCGGTGCCGCCGTGGTTCTCCAGCAGGCCGAGTGTCGCGCCTTTCACCTGCCGCCCGCTGGCGGTGCCGCGCAGCTGCTGGACGATCTCGACCGCCTGCGCGACGCCGGTCGCGCCTGGCGGGTGGCCGCGCGCCTTGAGGCCGCCGCCGGTGTTGACCGGGATGGCACCGCCCAAGGCGGTGCCGCCGTCGAGCGTCAGCTGCCCCGCGGAGCCGCGCTCTGCAATGCCGATTTCCTCCAGCGCAATCAGCTCCGAGATGGTGAAATTGTCGTGGATTTCGGCGACGCTGACGTCAGCCACTTTTCGCCCGGCGTGCGCGAACGCCCGTTCGGCGGCGACACGAATGGCTGGCATGCGGCTCAGGCTGGCGCGGTGGTGCAGGCTGAGCGTGTCGGACGCCTGCCCAGAGCCGACAATTGAGATTGGTGACTTGGAAAATTCCTTCGCGCGCTCTGCGGCGCACAGGACGACCGCCGCCGCGCCGTCGCTCTGCGGCGCACAGTCGAGCATCCGCAGCGGGTCGGAGACCATCCCCGAGCCGGAAACCGCCTCTGGCTTGATAGGGAAGGGGAACTGTGCTTGCGGGTTGTGCGCGGCGTGGGCGTGGTTCTTGACGGCGACGGCCGAGAGCATCTCGCGCGTAGTGCCGAATTCGGTCATGTGCGCCTGCGCCATCATCGCGTGCAGCGACGCGAACGTCGCTCCCTGCTGCGACTCCCACTCCTCGTCGGCGCCCATCGAGAGCGTGTGCGCGCTTTCAGAATCGGAGACGTCTGTCATCTTCTCGGCGCCGCCGACGACAGCGACGTCGATGAAGCCGCCCGCGACCGCCATGTACGCCTGCCGCAGGGCGACGCCGCCGGAGGCGGAAGCGGCTTCAACGCGCGTTGACGGCACGTGCGCGCCTGCCATGTCGCAGTAGTCGGCAATCAGCGCCGAGACGTGCTCCTGCTGGACCAGCGAGCCAGCCGCCATGTTGCCGACGTAGAGCGCATCGATGTCGCCGCTGCCGACGCCGGCGTCCTGGATTGCTTCCAGCCCGGCCATCAGCCCCAGTTCGCGCAGCGATTTTTCCCACAGCTCGCCGAACTTGGTGATGCCGGTGCCGATGATGGAGACGTCCCTCATCCACCCGCCCCCATGCTGATTTTGCCGCGATACTTGGCGTAGGTGGGGTAGTTGATTATTTTCATCCTGCTTATCATCTGCTCGACGGTGGCGCTGCGGTCCAGCTGCTCGATGTGGTCGGTGATGGTGATGTCGAAACCGTCGCTGCCGGCGCCCGAGCCGTAGGCGATGGCGAGGATGCGGTCGCCCGGCTTGGCTATATCGAATACGGCTGCCAGTCCCAGGAAGACCGCGCCGGAGTAGGTGTTGCCGACGCGCGGTGTTATCAGCCCGGTCTGCACCTGCTCTTCGCTGAAGCCAATGGCTTTTGCGACCCGCACGGGGAACTTGCCGTTGGGCTGGTGCGTCACGATATGCTGGTAGTCCTTCGCCTCGGTGCCTGCCATTTCCATCGTCAGCTGCGCGCAGCTGGCAACGTGCCGGAAGTAGGCCGGTTTGCCGGTGAAGCGGCCGCCGTGGCGCGGGTATTGCTGCCCCTCGCGCCGCCAGAAATCGGGGGTGTCGGTAGTGTACGAAGTGGTGTGGTTGATTTCGGCAATCACCTTGTCGCGGCCAATCAGGAACGCGCCGCCGCCCGCCGAGGCGGAATACTCCAGCGCGTCGCCCGGCGCCGCCTGCGAGGTGTCGACGCCAATCGCGAGGCCGTAGTCAATCTGCTGGTCGCCGACCATCGCGAGGCAGGTCTGGATGGCAGCGGTCCCCGCCTTGCAGGCGAACTCGAAGTCCGCCGCTGTAAGGTAGGGTGTCGCGCAGACTGCCTCTGCCACGACGGTCGAGCTGGGCTTGACCGCATAGGGGTGCGACTCGGAGCCGGTGTAGATGGCGCCGATTTGCTGTCCGGTCACGCCGCAACGCTTCATCGCCGTGCGGGCGGACTCGACCGCGATGGTAATCACGTCCTCGTCCGGCCCCGGGACCGACTTGGAGTAGACGTTCAGGTTGCGCGCCATAGCGCTCCCGTCTTGGCCCCACACCGCGGCAATCTCGGTGGTCTCAATCTTGTAGCGCGGAATATACACGCCATAGCTTACGATTCCGTTCATAGTTTTCCAAGGCCTACCTGGACCTGCCCCAGCGACAGGTCTGTCCTGACAAGCACAATCCGTTCCATTTTCGCCAGCTTGGCAGCCAGCTCGTCGACATTGCCGGGCTGTATGTAGCAGACCAGCCGCGGCTTAACCGGGTGCGCCCGCACCGCAATCATCGGCGAACGGCCGAACTGGACGCCGGTGAAGAGCAGCGCACGCTCGTTGGACCAGCCATACATCTGGCCGAAGTTGGCGCCCGAGAAGGTGGTGATGGCGCGCAGCGCGTCGACAATGGTGTAGCCGTAGATGGGGCGTTCCAGTTCCTCGGCGCCCGCGAGCACTTCGCCTCCAATCGCCTTGACGACGTTGGCGATTTTCAGGCCGATGGTGAACTCTTGGATGCTGGTGATTGCCGGGTTGCCCTGCTGCCCTGCCATGGTGGTGACGACGCGGCTGCCGTGCGCGCGATCGTAGCTCACCATGGTCTCGACCAGCCGCCTCACGGTGGCGATGCCGGGCGAGCGCCGGCGCCCCTTCTCGAAGTCGCACACTACACTTGGATTTACCCCCAGCAGGCTTGCAAGATGCTTCTGCGAGAGCTGGAAGATTTCGCGCCACTTACGCAGTGTCTCACCAGGGCTGTCCGAGACCACGATTTCGCCCGCCATGCGGCGGGTGAGCTGCTCGTTCACGCGGCGGCAATTGGGGGACCTATATAACAATAAGCGTATCACACTTCGGCAATCGCCAAAATAGCCAGCTCCCCGGAGGCCAGCAGCAGATAGAGGTTCCTGACGACCTATTTATAATCGGCGGGTCGTGGCGCGGGGTGAATTCCGGCGGCTGGACTCCGCATGCGCTGTTTCTGACGTGCGGCCAGGGAAGCCACCGCGAGAAGCTGGCTTCCTTCGAGCTGGCGCTGCGAGACGCCTCCATCGAGTGTTACAACCTGGTTCCCGTTTCGTCCATCCTGCCGCCGCGCTGCGAGCTGCTCGAGCGCGAGGCGGGACTGGAGCAACTCCAGCCGGGGCAGGTAGTGCCAGTGGTGCTGGCACGCTGCCAGAGCGCCGGGGGGCGGGCCGCCCCCCCCCCCCCCCCCGCGCGGGGCGGGGGGGCCGGCGCCCCCCCCC
>JAKURS010000010.1:4167-19361 GCA_022449705.1 Candidatus Poseidoniia archaeon
GGGCGACCAGGCGCTGGAGGACTACGTCGAGGACTTGGCGGCTGAGATGCTCGCGACCACTTATGGCCTCGAGTTTGACCCGGACGCCTCATGGGACGAGAAGCGCGAGCTCTGGAGGATCGACAACCATATCGTGCGCACCCGTTCGGTAGTGCAGACCGCAACCGTGGGAGCGGAGCGCCGCTGGACCACCGTGGTCGCCGCAGCGGTGCTTATCCTGTAGCGGTAATCGCTTAATAGCCACCAGCGGTCGTCGGCGGAAATGGCGGAAGCCAGTCAGCTCTGGAAATTCAGGGACGAGTCGTCGACCACTGCCATGGCGATTGGCAGCCAGGGCCGCTACGGTGCGGTAGGCGGCCGGCGCAGCGGCGTCGTGTTCCTGGGGCAGGACGGCCGCCCGGTCTGGCGCTCGCGCGAAATCAGCGACGTGCGCGATATCTCGCTGGCGGGCGGCGGCCGCGCGGTGCTGGTCGCCAGCGGAGATAACACGGTCCACTACCTGGACCGGCGCGGCCGGGAGATGTGGCACCGCAATCTGAACCACGCTGCCACCACCGTGGGCGTCTCGAGTCGAGCTGATCTGGTCGTGACGGGGTTGCTGCGCGGGAGCCTGCACGCCTACGACCGCACCGGCAAACTGCTCTGGGAGCACCGGCCGGGCGGCACCGATTTCCGTATTAACGACGTCGCCATCTCGGCCAATGGCCAGTACGTGGTGGTCGGCACCGACTACGCGCACGTCTACCTCTACAGCGCCAGCGGCAACGTGCTGTGGAGCGTTGAGACCACTGGCAAGGTGCTCGAGACATGCATCAGCTCCAACGGCGACTACATCGCCTATATGACCGACGACCGGCGCATCTACTTTGCGGTCAAGAGCTCGCGCGTGGTGTGGGAGTACCGTTTCGATCGGCAGCCGCTCTGGATTGACATGGTGGGCACTGCCGACTTTGTGGTTGTCGGCGAGACCCCGCGCAAGGTCTCGATCTTCAGCAAGTCGGGGCGGCGCACCTGGAGCTTCAAGCTGCAGGCTCCCGGCACCATCGGCCGGCTGGCTGACAGCGGCGGCAATATCTTGGTCGGTGGCCGTAACGGCGAAGTGACCATGCTCGGCATCGAGGCGTACCTGGCGCGGTTGCTGCGGCAGGCGCAACGGCTGGTCGAGCGGGCACGCACGGAGGGGCTCGACCCGCACGAAGCCGATCAGCAGCTCTACGCCGCCGAGCGGGCGCTGGAGGATGGCGCACATCAGGAATTCCTCGACACGGTCGCCCGGGCGAAGAATGCTGCGCAGGAGGCGCCAGTAGCGCGCAAGGCGGTAGCGGAAACTGCCGGGGGTGGCGACAGCTGCGGCAACTGCGGCGCCGAGAATCTGCCCGGCTTCAAGTTCTGCGGCAGTTGCGGGCAGAAGCTGGCGCAGGGCTGCCCCTCCTGCGGTACCCAGCTCCAGCCCGGCTTCCAGTTCTGTGGCAACTGCGGCGCCCAGCTCTGAGACAGAATACGGCTGTGGCTGCTGGACGGGCTCATCCGGCCCGGTGCCCCGGCTTCCGCAGGCGTGCCTTTGAGCGGCTCGGGGGGAGCAGGCTGTTTAATACCTGAGCGTCTGCACCCCCATGGCCCCTACGACCCCCTCCAAGTTGCTCGAGAACGCAATGAAGTACGCCGACCAGCCGGCGCTTTCGACGCCATCCGGGGAGGGATGGGCGACCGAGACCTGGTCCGAGTTCGCCACATACGTCATGGACGTCGCCCGCGCGCTGGTCGCGCTCGGCTTCGAGCCAGGTGACAAGCTCAGTATCTACAGCTACAATCGCAGGGAGTGGTACGGCGGCTACCTCGCGGCACAGATGGCGGGTGGTGCCGGGGTGGGTGTCTACCACACTTCATCGGCCGAGGAGGTGGAGTGGGTCATCGGCAATTCCGACTCAAAGGTGGCATTCGTCGGCCACAACCCGATGGCGGCGGGCGACGAGTCCAAGATGCCGCAGCACCGGCTGATGCAGGTCATCGAGGGGCTCGACAAGGTCGAGCACTTCGTGCTGCTGCCAGGCGTCGAGGGCGTTTCGCACGAGAAGCTGATGTCGTGGGACGCGTTCATGGGCCACGGCGCCGGGGTCGAGACTGCCACGCTGCACGAGCGTGTCAGCGCACTGACCGATGACGACACCAGCGCACTAATCTACACTTCGGGAACGACCGGCAACCCGAAAGGCGTCGAGCTGACCCACGGCAACTGGAACTTCGAAGTGCAGGCGGCCGACTTCGCCTTCCTGTTCGACCAGGGCGAGCGGTACGTTTCCTGGCTGCCGCTGGCACACGTCTTCGGGCAGCTGATTGACAACCACTACTGGGTCGACAAGGCGATGCACATGTACGTGGCGGACAACCCGCTCAATGTAGTCGACCTCGCCAAGGAGGTTCAACCGCACCTGTTCATTGGAGTGCCACGCATCTACGAAAAAATCTACTCCAACGTGCGCGCTGCCATTGACGGCAAGGCGGTACTGCGCATCGGGCTCAAGCTACCGCTGCTTTCGGGCATCTTCCGCAAGGTACTGCGGAAGAAGACCGGGATGAAGGCGTGCCGCTTCGCCGTTACCGGCGCAGCGCCAATCAATCCCGACATTCTGGAACTGTTCCAGTCGCTCGGGATCCCCATCTTTGAGGGTTACGGCATGACCGAGAATACCGCCGGTGCGACGCTCAACTACGCCGGGCAGAACCGCATCGGGACCGTTGGCCCCGTCTTCCCCGACACCGAGATGAAGGTGGCAGACGACGGCGAGCTGCTGATTCGCGGCCCGCACGTCATGAAGGGCTACTACCGGGACCAGGCGGCGACCGACGAGGTATTGAAGGATGGCTGGCTCTACACCGGTGACGTCGGCACCATCGATGGTGACGGCTTCGTGAAAATCACCGGTCGCAAGAAGGAAATCTACATCAGCTCGGGCGGCAAGAACATCGCCCCACTTGTCATCGAGGAGACGATGAAGTCAATGCCGCTGGTGTCGCAGTGCTTCCTGGTCGGTGATGGCCGCAAGTACTGTTCGGCGCTGCTAACGCTCGACGCCTTCGCCATCATGCGCGACAAGCTCGGGATGGACCCGCTGGAGATTCCGAAGAACCCGGTTGAGCAGGTTGCCAAGCTGGAGGAGCTGGGACACTCGCTCGAAGAGTATACCGGCTCTGCCGATATCCGTGCCGAGATCCAGGCGCAGATGGACGAACTGAATGGGAAATTCTCGCCTCCGGAGCAGGTGAAGAAATTCGCTATCCTGCCGCGCGACTTTACCATCGACGACGGCGAGCTGACCCCCACGCTCAAGATAAAGCGCAAGCCCATCGCCGCGAACTGGGCAGCGGAAATTGAGTCGCTCTACGTCGGTGCATGAGTCTGCTGCGCGCCAGTTTCGGTATCTGTGGCGTCCTGGCGCTGGTCGATACGCTGCTGGCGCAGAACGCGCTAGTCGAATACCTGGCCTACCTGGTTGCGCTGGCTGCTTTCGGGCTGGCGGCGTGGTGGCCCGACCCGCTGCCGCCGCCCCCCGCGCCGGGGCAGTGGTCGGCGCCCGCTGCGGGACGCGAACGCACGCAGGCGGAATGCAGCGGGTGCGGGCGCGAGGTGGACGCCGACTGGTCGATGTGCCCCTACTGCTCGGCGCGGTTGTAGCGCCGGCAGCGGATGCGAAAGTAGCCCCGGCAGCCTAAAGAGCCCCGACCGCCTCAAGGTTTATGGCCCAGACGGAGGTTGGCCGGGTTGACAAGTACTTCCGCAAGGTAGGCGTCGCGGCGCTCGAGCTGACCGAAGCCATCGCAATCGGCGACACGCTGCGCTTCTCCGGTTCCACCACCAACTTCGAGATGAAGGTGGAGTCAATGCAGATTGAGCATGAGGTGGTCGAGAGCGCCGCCGCAGGCTCGGACGTCGGCATCTCGGTCCCGGAGCGGGTGCGGCGCAGCGACACGGTCTATCGCGTCAGCGACTGACGCCAGCCTTATCAGTCGGCAACGCTCCGCCAGCATGATGCGACGACTCGCGGCAATCCTGCTGGTGGCGCTGATGCTCGCTGGCAACCTGCAGTTGCCGGTTGGCGCGGCGGGTGCATCCCCGGCGGTGCAGGCCGCTTCCGAACCACTACAGCCTGCGGACGACACCGAGTCGTTGCCTGCACCCACGGCAGCAGTGCCCTGGTGGGAGCGTACTTCGCGCGACAGCGATCGCAATGGTATCGTTGACTGGCTGGAGGAGCAGGCCGAGCCCACGGCCGTCGGCGTTTCCTATGGCTACCAGCCCGGCCAGCGCGAGCTGGAGCTGCTGCTGCTGGCGGGTTTCGAGCCGCGGCTGCTGCTTTCCGACGCGGTGCTGCTCGGGTCCGTCGCACCGGAGCGTTTCGCGCTGGCGGCATCGCTGCCCGGCGTCGTCATGGTCGAGCCTTACGGTAAAGTTGAGTTCTACGGTGACGTCCAGACGCCCGCCATCCGGGCGAAGAACTCGACGGTCTACCCGACCGGCGCGTGGGACCTGGGCTTTACCGGAAAGGGCGTCAACGTCGCCATTGTCGATACGGGAATTGACAACGAGCATCCCGGGCTGGTGGGCAAGTTCGTCGCCGGCTACGATGCTGTTTGCTACATGCACACAGACCCCGCTTGCTTTTTCGATAACCCGGGTCGCGAAACTGATGGCTCCTTCGACCCGGACGACGGCAACCAGCACGGCACTGCCTGCTCGGGGATGGCGACCGCGACCGGGCTGCTGGCCGACGGGAGCCTGACCGATTACCAGGGCGCTGCACCCGACGCATCGCTGGTCGATGTCAGGATTGGCTCGGACGTTGGTGCAGGCCCATTCGAGAACTATCTTCTCGAGCAGGAGTTCTACGAGTCGGCAATGAACGGCCTGCAATGGGTTATTGACCACCGTGATGACGCGTGGCCCAACGTAGACGAGGCGAACTACGGCATCGACATTGTCTCGCTCTCGTGGGGTATCACCTCGCACGAAGATGGCGGCAGCGACGGTACCGACATGCATTCGCGGAGGCTGGACGAGGTGACCGAAGCGGGTGTCGTCGTCAGCGTCGCGGCGGGCAACAGCGGCCCCGACAATGACGGCTTTTCCGGCATGGGATCGTCCAGCCTCTCAGTCACGATCGGCGCACTCGACGACCACAACACGGTCGAGCGCGACGACGATACTATTGCATCCTACAGCAGCCGCGGCCCGCGCCGCGACAACAATGATGGTTACCCCTACGACGAGTTGAAGCCCGACGTCTCGGCGCCCGGCACCAACATCGTCCAGGCCGAGGGGTGCTACACCTCCGGCAGCTGCAACAACAACGTCCCGGGGCAGGACGCCTCCAACAACGGCTACTCCGGCCGTGGCTCTGGCACCAGCTACGCGACGCCGTCTGTGGCGGGCGTGATGGCGCTGCTCCTCGAAGTCAACGGCAACCTGACCCCGGCGGTGGTCAAGGAAATCCTGCGCACTACTGCCGAACCGCGCGGTGAGCCGACTTACCCGGAGCTGGACCCGTTCTGGAACCGGGACTTCGGCTGGGGGCTGGTCGATGCGCTGATTGCGGTCGAGGAAGCCAAACTGCTTGAGGATCCGGAGAACGTCGACGTGGAATTGCAGGCGCACATCCTCGAGACGCAGACCAACGACTCCGTAGTTATCAGGGGTGTCTCGTGGGCGCGTCTCGGCAACGTCTCGGCGGTGCAGTACCGGCTTGACGACGGCCCGTGGCGCGAAGTCTCCGAGTACGCGGTCGAGCTGCCGCAGCCGACCGGCGCCTACATCCCGTGGAGCATTTCGCTCAGCGAGGCGGAGCTGGCGTTCAGTGGCGACCACACGCTCTTCGTGCGCGCGCTCGGCAACGACGGCTTCCACTCGCTGACGCCGCACACCCATTTCCAGGCCGAAGGCCACACTAGCGACGAGACGACAAGCGGTGTCCTCGTGCCGCTGGTACTTGCAATTACGATGGTAGCGGGCGGCGCGATTGCGGTGGTGGCGTACCGCAGCGGGCGGTTCACTCCCCCGCGCGACTAGCCTCGTGCTCCAGCAACCACTCCTTCGCACCCGGCAGGCCTGACCAGCCACCCGGGCCGGAAGCGCCGACCGCGCGGTGGCACGGAATCAGGACCGGTATGGGGTTGCGCGCGCATGCCTGCCCCACCGCGCGGGCGGCGCGGGGTGACCCGGCCCTCGCCGCCAGCTCGCCGTAGGTGGCGGTCTCGCCCGCCGGGACGGCGCACAGTGCATCCCAGACGCGCTGCTGGAAGGCGGTGCCGCTAGGGCGCAGCTTCAGTAGCCCCGGGTCCCCGCCAGTGAAATATGTCTCGAGCGCGGCCGCGACTCGCGCGCCGGCAGGCGAGGTGGGAGTTCCAGCCGGCCGTGCCGGCTTGCCGTTGCGCGGCGAGTGGGGGAACTCGAGTCGCGTGATGTTATTGCCATCGAGCGTCACCGTCAGCGAGCCGAGCGGTGAAGCGACTGCGAAGCGTTCCATCCACTGGATAGCTTTATAGCGATATTTAATCTCGCCAGACGGATGCCCGTACGACCCCTCATCATAGGTGGCCTGCTGCTGCTTGTCTTGGGGTTGGCGGGTGAGTTCCTGGTTTTCCCGAAGCTGCTCGCCTCGGACGGCGGCGAGTTTGAGGCGCAAATCAGCACTTCGGAGGAAGGTATTGATACCTACGATGAATATGACACGGGAGACACGGTAATCATTCTCGACACTATCGCTCGCATCCAGTATGAGGATGGCAAGACCAGTGTATGGCTCGAAAGCATCGGAGCTGATTTCGAGGGGGACATCCGCTTCACGTTCGATGGAAACCTGCTCTCCGATTTCGGCCTGGATTCCAAGGTGGTGATTACCTTTGAGGTGGTGCAGTATGAGTCCAGCGAGGTACCCGAGGGGTACGACGACAGCGATATCAGCAACAGGAAGCTGCCCGCCGACGCGGTAGCGCCGCGCTACTCGACCCAGCCCGAACTGGCATTCGGCGGGCTGGCGGTGCTGGGACTGCTGCTGCTTGCCTTCGGCGGCTACAGCGCCTGGCGGGGCGGCGACGGGGAGGAGGACGACTGGGGCATGGCTGTCCCGGCCGCCGCGCCGACAGTGGCACCTGCGATAACTGGCGCAGCCCCGGTCGCGTTTCCTCCTGCTGTAGCTCCACCAACCACGCAACCTGCGGTATCTCCCGTGCGTACGGAAATGCAACTTATCCAGTGCCCCGCCTGCCAGGCTGGGCTCCAGATTAACGACCCGACACGGCCGCTCAGCATAACCTGCCCCGGCTGCCAGGCAGGAATGGTGGTGAGGTAGAATGGAACATAATGCGACTGCCGCACTGGCTGTGACGGCGCTGCTGTTGCTCTCCGGCTGCCTGAACTTCGGTGGCGGCGGAGGCGGCATCGGTTCGAACCTCAATCCGCAGGCGGTGGTGACAGTCGCCTCGGGACAGAAAGTGGTCGAGCTGGGTTCCACCGTCCGGCTAGACGCCTCCGAATCCATAGACGAGGATGGGACGATTACCGCCTACAGATGGGATTTCGGGGACGGGGACACAGGTACCAGCAGTATGGAAAATCACAAGTATTTCTACTCTGGAGAATACATTGTTTCGTTGTCCGTGACGGACGACAAGGGGGCGGTCGGCAATAATGACCGCAGGCTCACCTATATCACGGTCCTGCATCCGGAGGTGGCAGAGTCTTCCGGCGCGCCGCACGCCATCATTTCGGTGAAAGCCTCAGTGGTGGTCCCGGGGACCGAGATTGAGCTGAATGGCGCGGGCTCCTGGTCCTGGGTTGATTCGGCAGCCTCCACGGATGACATTACATCCTGGTCATGGGAGTTCAGCGACGGAGGAACCGCGACAGGTGACGTGGTCACACACAAGTTTGGGTTTTCTGGCGGCCTGACAGGTTCCAGTTCGGTAGGCAACCACCTGGTCAAGCTGACGGTTGTGAACTCCAATGGCGAATTGGACACCGTGTACCACACCATCAGGGTAATCCCCCAGGAGGTTTCAAGCGCAAAATCACCCGACCCCGACGTTCTGACCATCATATCGATAGGCGACCCCGTCAGCCTCGATCCTGCGGAGGCGTATGACACTGCCAGCGGCGCAGTCCTGACCAACACCTACGAGACGCTGGTGTTTTACGACCGGAGCCGGACGGACAAGCTGATCCCCATTCTGGCCGAGGAAGTGCCCACGGTCCAGAACGGTCTGGTCTCCCCGGACGGCCTGAACTACACCTTCAAGCTCAAGACCGGCATCACGTTCCATGACGGCTCGATGCTGGACGCGGATGATGTCGTGTTTTCAATCAATCGTCTGATAACCATGGATCTCCCTGCTGGCCCGGCCTGGATGTACACTGAAATTCTGGACAAGACGGATGATGATGGAGACGGCATTGCAGACAGTATTATCAAAATCGACCAGATGACAGTCACGTTCAGGCTGAACCAGTCCGCCCCCCGTTTCCTGCCGATAATGGCCTACAATGGTGCATCCATCCTCTCGAAGGACTGGGTCACCAAGAAAGGCTGCGGAATTCCAGTACCGGGGCAGGAGTGCATGGGCATACAGGAAGAAGTAATGGGCACTGGCCCGTACATGATGAATGACGACCACGGCGGGCGGTGGGTCAGGGAACAGTACGTCCTGATGGAATACTACCCCAACTACTGGAGAGGCTGGAGCGACCAAGAGCGCGGAGTTTGGGGGATAACAGCATCCGGCTTCATCAAGACGGTTTACATCAAGAAGAACAACGACCAGCCGTCCAGGGTCCTTGAGCTCAGGGCCGGCAAGGCCGATTTTGCCTACGTGGAACCAAGCTACAGGGAACAGGTTCTGGGTTATGATGGCATTGAGTACGTGGACCAGTTGAAATCCCTCAGTATGGGTTTCATAGGCTTCAACCACGACATCGCAAACTATCAAGGGACTGCACCTTCGAGTGATTTCTTCACCGATCAAGATATTCGAAAGGCATTCTGCTATGCCTTCGACTACGATTCCTACATAGAGGACATACTGGACAATTTCGGCACCCGGCCCACGGGGCCAATTCCGGATGGACTGCTTGGATATGACCCAGGCGGACCTTCATATGACTACAATCTGAATAAAGCTCAGGAGCACTTCGAGGCTGCGGGGGTCTGGGACGATGGTTTCACGTTAACAGCCTATTACAACTCGGGTAATGACGTGAGGCTGAATGCATTGTTGTTGCTGGAGAATAGCGTTGAATCCCTGAACCCCAAGTTCGAGATTGAGGTCCAGGGACTCGAGTGGCCCCAGTACCTTGAAAAACTGAGAGAAAATGAGTTGCCGCTGTTTTTCCTGGGATGGGCGCCTGATTATGCAGATCCGCACAACTATGCCCACCCCTTCTTGCACAGCAATGGTCACTTTCCGCATTACCTGAGTTTCGGGTATGAGGACATTGATACGCTGATAATGGAAGCTGCAGCGGAGCCTGACGCTTCTCTGCGGACAGGCATGTACCATGAATTGGCAGACCTGGAACATGACAAAGCACTGTACATCTGGGCGAGCCAGAGTATTGGCTACCATTTCGAGCGGGAGTGGGTCAACGGCTGGTATCACAACATGATGCACGGCACCCTCTATTACACGCTGAGCAAGGACTGATTCGGCGCACTGCCTACCTTAAGTAAAACTGGACTCTAGCGAGCGGTGAGGCTCTGGATTTACGTGGCCAGGCGCCTGGCCCTGACTATACCGGTTCTGCTGGGCGTCACCCTGATTACTTTTTCGCTCTCGCACATGATGGGGGACCCGCTGGCCCCGTACATCACTGAGAAAACAACTGAAGAACAGGCTGCGGCTCTGAGGATTAAGCACAACCTGGACGAACCGCTGCCAGTCCAGTATGTAACATATCTGCGGAATATAATGACTTTCGAGTGGGGTTTTTCGAAGACTATCAACCAACCTGTTGCTGATGCTGTCAGGGAAAAATTTGCTGCAACTTTAGAGTTGTCAATTCTGGCATTCGTGGTGGCGGTGGGGACGGCAATCCCCCTCGGCATCTTCTCCTCCGTCCGCCACAATCGCTGGGAAGACCATGGCATCAGGCTGTTCGCCCTGTTCGGCTCTGCAATCCCGATTTTCTGGCTCGCTCTTGTCCTGAAATATGTTGTTTCTTTCCAGTGGGACCTACTGCCACTGGGCGACCGTTATGACCCAATCCTGTGGGAAGTGCGGGAACCCATCGAAATCAAGACAAATTTTCTGCTCATCGATTCCCTGGTAGTCTCCGGGGCATCATCCCCAATCATTTCCCTCGGTGCCCTGGGATCCTACTTTGGAATCGAGTGGTCACGGGGTTCACTACCCCATTTCATGGATGCCCTGAAGCACATGATCTTGCCGGCCACGGTGCTGGCCTACGGCTCGATGGCGACCACCATCCGGCTGATGCGAGGCAACATGCTTGACGTCTTGGGTCAGGACTACATACGGACGGCAAAATCCAAGGGGTTGTCCGGGACCAAGGTGACCATGAAGCACGGTGCTTCAAATGCGATGATTCCCACGGTCACCCTCCTGGGCATGGGTTTTGCAGGACTGATTAACGGTTCGGTCCTGACGGAGACAGTCTTCACCTGGCCGGGGTTGGGATACTGGGCTATTCTGGCGATGCGGAACCTGGACGTTTCGGCAATCCTGGCCTACACCCTGTTCTCCGCAGTGCTTTACATTTTTGCAAACCTGATTGTTGACATTCTCTACGCATTCTTGGACCCCCGCGTCGAATTGGGAGGCCATCTGTCAGTGGGAGAGATTTCAATCGTTTCACTTTCCATGCTGATGTTGCTGGTGAGCTATCTTGACATCGAGGCGGGAGTATGGTTCGGAACCGGGGCCCTGCTTTTCTGCGCTGCGTTTGCAGTTTATTTCACGATTTCGTGGCTGTGGAAGAATCCAGAGGATATATGGCTGCCAGCACTGTTTGCAGGTACATTATTCCTGGTGTGGACCATTCTCTCCGGCTTTTTTATGTTCATCGTCTATTTTTTCCTGCTGGTCTATTCAATCTACATTATTCGAAACTGGCATGATATCAAACTGGAGATAACGCCCAGGCTCGATGAATTCTGGAGGGCAGCCTACCAGGTCAAGAGAAATCCCCTGACAATCTTGGGGTTGTGGATTGTCATTTTCTTCCTGGCTGTGGCCGCGCTGGCGCCAATCTTGGCGCCCCCCGCGGAGGACCAGAGAGACCCGAAGAGGATGGAGGAGCATTTTGACTACAACTTTGATTTGCAACCCCCCTGCTATTTTTCATGTACCGGCAATTCTGGAGAGAAGGATGGCTATGTACTGGGCAGCACCAACAGGGGGTATGACATATACTATGGTATAGTCTGGGGCAGCCGTACCTCACTTGATGTTGCGATTAAGGTCGTCGTTACAGGTACGTTCATTGCGACTGTCATCGGAGTGATTTCGGGCTACTATGGAGGCAGGGCAGATGAGGTCATAATGAGGATAACCGACGTATTCATCGCCATACCGGGGCTGGTGCTGGCACTGGCTATCATTGCAGTCACCGGCGAAAGGTCGATAGAATATCTGATGTACGCGCTGATTATCGTGTGGTGGCCCGGTTTTACGCGGATTATCAGGGCCGAAGCCCTGAGAATCAGGAAATTACCCTATGTGGAAGCGGCAAAGGCGGCAGGTGCTTCGGATTTCAGGATTATTTTCAAGCACGTACTGCCCAATTGCATGACTTCAATCATCGTCATCGCGACCATGGACATGGGCGGCATTGTGCTTACCCTGGCCGGACTGGGCTTCCTCGGATTTGGAGGAGCTGCTGATCTGGCGGAGTGGGGGAAGCTGGTCGCGTTCGGCCAGGAGCACTTGCTGGCCGGGGAATGGTGGGCGTTTTTCTTCCCGGGTCTGGCCATCGCGCTCTGGGCACTCGGTTTCTATCTGCTGGGTGATGGCGTGCGTGATATCCTGGACCCGAGGCAGAGGAGCTAGATGCTGGAAATAGAAGGACTGGAAATGCATTTCAGGACATACGATGGCGTCATCAGGGCGCTAGACGGTGTTGACCTGACCGTCAAAGACGGGGAAATTTTTGGACTGGTTGGTGAGACGGGGTGCGGGAAATCAGTCACATGTTATTCAGTCCTGAAACTGTTGCCCGGGACTGCTGAAGTCGTCAGGGGCAGCATAAGGCTGAACGGGGAGGACATTACCGACGCACCCGAATGGAGGATGAGGGAGATAAGGGGCGGGGAAATCGGGATTATATTCCAGGATCCGCTATCGGCGCTGAACCCCGTAATGACCATCAACGAGCAGATTGGTGAAATACTGACTCTGCATCAGGATAAGGAACTGCGGGAACTGGCAGCAGGCAGGAACATACCGACCTACAGGAGCAAGAAATGGAGTCTTTCGCCAGGGCTTGAGTTCACCATCATGGCTGTATGTTTTGCCTTCTTGGCACTGTTTACGATGCTGGGCCAGTTTACGTTTGGCCTGCCTTTCCTGGTTATGATCGGACTTTTCTTCCTGAGGGATTATCTGCAGCGAAATCTCCCGGATTCGGCACTGGACTTGATGGTGCTGGAAGCCCTCTCCAGAGTGAAGCTGCCAAATCCGCGCCAGGTGGCCAGTTCATATCCGCATGAATTGAGCGGAGGCATGCAGCAGAGGGTGATGATAGCCATGGCGCTGGCGGGGCGTGCCAGAATGCTCATTGCCGACGAACCGACGACGGCTCTGGACGTCACAATCCAGGCCCAGATTCTGGAATTAATCAAGGACATCCAGAAGGAAACTGGTATGTCGGTTCTGCTGATTACGCATGATCTGGGAGTCGTGGCCGAGACTTGCGAAAGGGTTGCCGTAATGTATGCTGGCAGGATTGTTGAACAGGGGCCGGTGGACGAGATATTCACCAATCCCAGACATGAATATACAAAAGCACTGCTGGCCTCAATTCCCAAAGGAGGCGAGGAGAGGCTGAAAGCCCCTCTTACAGAGGAATATGGTGCGATATGAGTACTGAAACCGTTATTGAGGTCGAGGGGCTGTCGAAACACTTTCCGATAAGGAACGTGATTGGAACTGTCACGGGCCTGGTGAAGGCCGTGGATGGAATAGACCTCAGAATTGAGGCGGGAAAGACTCTGGGAATCGTGGGGGAGAGTGGATGCGGCAAAACCACGCTCATGAGAACATTGCTGCGCCTGGTCGATGCTACGGCAGGGTCAGTAATTCTATCCGACCAGTTGGGCGTCGGTTTCGCCTCGAACAGGCTGGAAGAGCTGTCCCATTCTGAACTGCGCAGTTTCAGGAGACAGGTAGGAATAGTCTTCCAGGACCCGATGGGGGCACTGAACCCCAGGATGCTGGTCAAGGATATAGTGAGCGAGCCCCTGGTAATTCATGGCCGGACCAAGCACATCCGCAAACGGGTCACCGAATTGCTGGAGAACGTTGGCCTCGGTGGCGAGCACCTGTACCGATATCCGCATGAATTCTCGGGAGGCCAGCGCCAGCGGATAGTCATTGCCAGGGCGCTGGCGCTGGAGCCCAGAATCCTGATTCTGGATGAACCTACTTCTGCCCTGGATGTTTCGGTCCAGGCCCGGATCCTGAACCTGCTGAATGACTTGCAGGAGAAGTTTGAACTGACATATATCTTCATCTCCCACGACTTGTCGGTCATTGAACATATGTGCGACCGCGTGGCGGTCATGTATTTGGGCAAGATAGTCGAGGAGGCGGATGCCAGGACATTGTTCGCCAACCCGCGCCACCCCTACACCCAGGCTCTGGTATCGGCTATTCCCTCCTTTGACCCCGCAACGCGGCAGGAGCGCATCGTGCTCAAGGGCGATGTTCCATCGCCCGCCGCGCCGCCGAGCGGATGTCATTTCCACCCCCGCTGCCCGATTGCGGTCGACCGCTGCAGCGCGGAATATCCGGAGCTGCGCGAGCATGAAGACTGCTCCGTGGCGTGCCACCTGGTTTAGCGGAGAAAAACCATAATGCAGGTCTCAGTTCGGAAGGAGTTCAGTCAATCGAACCGATTAATTTGCTGAAGTCATAATCCATCGACATTAACGCCAGAATACAAGCTAAGGTATTGAGAAATATGATAATCCAGGCAGGGCCGGGAGTCCACTGGGCCTGCTGGACGGTGTTTCCCCCGTCAGTTGAAATTTCTGCTTTTCCATAGAAAGAAGGGTCCTTTTGCTGAAGGTCATAAACGCTGAAATCGCCGTCATCATCATCTATAGCTTTCGGAAATGACAACGCAAAATAAACTACTGTAACCAACGAAACCGCAATTAGAGCCAATAACAGTTTTGCTGTCAAATCACTGTCAAAACCTCGGCGAAAACGAGCAAGGTAAATCAACCCCAGTCCCCCCAGCATATTCAGGTAGACAAGGAGTTTGGTTTTCCCCATCACATTTTCGGTCTCGTCGCAGTTACAATCCCAGTCACTGTAATCTACCTCTTCAATATTCTCAATTTCTTCACCATTGATTTCTCCTGAAGAAAATGCAGTACCTATCGCGTAATTTACCTGCCCAGTCACCACTGAGGAACCCTGTCCCGAGCTCACTTCGAAGGCTACAGCGTACCAAGCACCATAAATGTTACCACCCAAGAGAGAAATTGAGCAAACGACAACAATCAACAAACCGAAATATTGAAGCGTGGTTTTGGCGCGCCTGATGTCTTGGCCAGGTTTTGCAGGAGCTGACACAATTTCAGGTATCGCAGCTACTCCAGCTGTTTCATCACCCCCATCGTCGTCAGCGACCATACGAACCACTTAGGGGACTATTCCGGGATTATATTACCCTTTCTCTCACTACCCCAAAATTGTTTCTTGTTTAAACTATAACTCTAAAACCCGCCCCAAATACCGCACCGCGTGGGCCGGTAGATCAGCCTGGAAGATCGCCTGCTTTGCAAGCAGGAGGCCCCGGGTTCAAATCCCGGCCGGTCCACCACGCCTTTAATCCCGGAGTGGCTGCGCCAGCATGGCCGACGCGAAAACGGTCCTGGTCACCGGCGCCTCCTCCGGCATTGGCAAGGGCATCGCGCTGCGGTTCGGTCACGAAGGGTGGCGTGTCGCGCTGGTGGCACGGC
>JAKURS010000100.1 GCA_022449705.1 Candidatus Poseidoniia archaeon
ACCTCTACACCTCTCCGGTCGAGGACTTCTCCGGCTACACGGACTACGAGTACGACAACCAGACCCGCGCCAACTTCTCGATGCTGCGCAAGGCGCTGGAGCAGGTTGCCTACGACGAGCTGGCGCTCCCGCCCGAGTGGGTGCTGGCTGTCGATGACACCGAGACCAACTCCGACCAGCGCTCGTTCATCCGCGCCGGCATCCCCGCCATCTGGTTCCGCGGCATGCACGAGTACGCCTGGGAGGAGGGCGACGCGTGCGAGCAGACCTTCAAGCACTTCTCGACCGACCGGCTCGAGTCGCTCGAGCTCATCGCCGGCTCGCACGCCAACCTGCTGGCGGGATTCCAGACCGGACTGGATATCGCGTCAGGGCTGGTAACGGAACTGGCGTATGGTGACCCGGCAGCACCCGTCGCCAGCGAAGATGGCAACGGGGTGGCCAGAACCGTGCTGGCGCTGCTCGTCATCGCTGTAGCGGTCGCCGGCGTGGCGGTGCTGGCGCGCTGGCGGCAGGGGCGTCAGGCCAGCCCGTAGAGCGCCCCGAACTTCCCCTTCAGGTAGCGCACGAAAGCCTCTGCACCGGGCTCCACGCCGCTGGCGCGCTGCACCAGCTCCTCCGGCTCCCAGCGACTGCCATGCACGTGGATGTGGCTGCGCATCCATTCCAGCAGCGGCGCGGTTTTCCCGGCGGCAATCTGCTGCGGCAAGTCGGGCAGGTCGCGCAGCGTCGCTTCCCACAGCTGCGCCGCGTAGAGATTCCCAAGGGTATAGGTCGGGAAGTAGCCGATGGCGCCCATTGACCAGTGGATGTCCTGCAGGACGCCCTGCGCATCGTTGGGCGGGGTGATGCCGAGGTATTTCTCCATGCGCGAGTTCCAGAACTGCGGCAGGTCACCCACCGCCACTTCGCCGTTCACCAGCGCCTTCTCGACCTCGTAGCGCAGCATGATGTGCAGGTTGTAAGTGGCTTCATCCGCCTCGACCCGAATCAGCGACGGGTGGACGCGGTTCACCGCGCGGTGGATTGTGTCAAGGTCAAGGTCGCCGACATGCGGAAAGGTTTCGCAAAAGTCGGGCAGCCAGTATTCCCAGAACTCACGGCTGCGGCCAACCAGGTTCTCCCACAGCCGCGACTGCGACTCGTGCACTCCAAGCGAGACCGCCTTGCCGAGCGGGGTGCCCTCGTGCTCCGCAAGCAGCCCCTGCTCGTAGAGCCCGTGGCCGGTCTCGTGCATCACGCCGTAGAGGCAGCCGAAGGGGAACGACTCGTCGTAGCGCGTCGTGAACCGCACATCGCGTGGCCCTGCGCCGGAGCAGAAGGGATGCGTCGAGGTATCCATCCTGCCGGCTTCAAAATCGAAGCCGATGGCAGCGGCGACGCGCAGCGAAAACTCGCGCTGCCCCGCTTCGGGGAACGGACCGCGCTCCATGAACGACATGTCGGGCTGGTCGCTTTCGCCAACCGCCTTCACCAGCGGTACGATTTCCTCCCGCAGCCCCGTGAAGAGCGGGTCGAGCTGCGCGACGGTCATACCCTGCTCGTAGTTGTCGAGCAGCGCGTCGTAGATGTTGTCATCGTAGCCGTAGTGTTCCGCCGCCTGGCACTGCAGGTCGACCATCTTCTCCAGTGCCGGCCGGAATTTCGCGAAGTCGTCCCCGGCGCGCGCTTCCTGCCACACCCGCAAGGACAGTGACTTGTGCCGCGCGATTTCCTCGACCAGTTCGGCCGGCAGCTTCGTCGCCTTGTCGTATGCGTGACGCACCTCGCGCACGTTGGCCACCTGTCCCTCGTCGAGGTCGGCGTCCTCGAGCTTCGCAAGCAGCTCGCCCATCGCCGGGTCGGTCAGCCGCGAATGCGCCAGCCCTGACAGGAATGCCAGCGACTCGGCGCGCAGCGCGCCCCCCTTGGGCGGCATCATGGTTTCCTGGTCCCAGCTAAGCAGCCCACCGATGCTCTCGATGGTCGAGAGCTTCTTCACGCGGGTGATGAAGTCGTCGTAGTCCGGCATGCAATCGCCATGAGCGCGGAGATAAAGGGCTTGACGCGGGAAACGGTATTTGCATCAGGCGGATAGCTGCGTGATGCGAGGTTGGTTGCTAGTGGCCGCAATGCTGCTCTGCCTGGCGCCGGCTGCGACGGGGGAGCCGCCCGAGCAGCTGCACCTGGCGGCGAGTGGCGGCGGTGACGGGGTAGTGGTGCAGTGGGGCACTGCTGAAGCCGCGCCAGAGCTCTGCACCTCGTCCAGCGACGTCGAATACGGGCTGGCGCCCGACGGCCTCAACCATTCCGCCTCCGGCACGTGGGAGATGTACGACTGGACCACCTGCGTCCATACCGTCGAGTTATCCGGCCTCGCGCCCAACAGCACCTACCACTACCGCGTCGGCGGTGACGGCGAGTGGAGTGACGTCACCAGCTTCACGACCGCGCCGCAGGGCAGCCGCCCGGTACGCAGCGGAGCCATCGCCGACCACGGCATCTCTTCTGACGCCGAGGCGACAACGCAGAAAATGCGCGCCGCGAGCCTGGACCTGGTCATCCACGCCGGCGACATATCGTACGCTAACGATGTCGGCTCGGGGGGCGTAGCGGACCAGTCCCTCTGGGATGACTACCAGAACCAGATCCAGCCGCTGGCGGCAACGGTGCCGCACATGTATGCTCCCGGCAACCACGAGGACGAAGCCTACTACGAGTTCGACGCGTATGAAACGCGGTTCTACACGTCAGGGTCGAACCCGTTCTGGTACAGCTTCAGTTTCGAGGGGATTCACTTTATATCTCTATCGTCGGAGCATGACTACGGGCCCGGCAGCCAGCAGTACAACTGGCTGGAGAGCGAACTTCAGGAAGTAGATCGAGTCGAGACACCATGGCTGGTGGT
>JAKURS010000101.1 GCA_022449705.1 Candidatus Poseidoniia archaeon
GCGAGGGCGACAGCGCGTCGGGGAGCATCGCCGCCGCAGGCATCTCCGCGCTGGAAGAGGCGGAGGTGGACCAGTCAATCGCGCTCACGGGGTCGCTCTCGGTGCGCGGGCAGGTGCTGCCGGTCGGCGGCGTCACCGCCAAGATTGAGGCCGCCGCTGAGGTGGGCATCCGCAAGGTGCTCATTCCCGAGGCCAACATGCAGGACGTACTGCTCGAGTCGCGCTACCGCGACAAAATCGAGGTCGTCCCGGTCGCAACACTCCAGGACGTGCTCGATAATATTCTGGTCCCCGGCTCCAGCAAGGAAGGGCTGCTCGAGAAGCTGGCGCTGGCGCGCTTCCTGCCCGGCCGGCTCCCCGGCTCTTCGCCGAGCGCCGCCTAGTATATTCGTACTTCCCCGAACTGTTCCAGCTCGGTCGCGATTTCGTCAACTTCCTCATCAGTCATGACGACCGCAGTCCCGAGGTGCGCGACCGTCCCGACGGCGCCCATTGGCAGCTCCGCCAGCGCCGCGGCCGATTCCGGTGGCATCAGCCCCGCCAGCTCACTGAAGAGCCGCCCCGCTTTGAGGAAGGCGCGTACCGTTGGCGGCGGTAGGGGGTGCGCGGTCGCGGCACCGTTGATGATTTCGTGCCAGCCGTCGTCCTTGAGCACGTCGCTGGTGTTGCGCCCTCCGCCGCAGAGGCAGAGCGCCAGCTTACCGTCCACTGGCCACGTCACCACGTCGCCGTCCACTCCCGGCGTGCGGCGCTGCACCAGCCGCGTGCCGGGGCCATCGCGCAGCGCGGCCGCCTGCGCCATCACGTCGCCGAGGCCGGTAGAGTGCTCTATTTCCGACTGGTGCGCGGCACGCGTCGCGCGCTCCAGGCCGACGCCCAGTTCAAGGCAGGCTGCGAGCGCAGTTGCCCCGGACATCCCCATTCCGGTACCGACCGGCAGCTCGCGCCGGAGCCAGAAAGAGAGCTTCTCGGGACCGTCGAGTGCCAGCTCGACCGCGCGGCGCGTGACCGGATCCTTCACCTTGCGGCCGTCTTCGAAGAAGCTGATACTGGTACGCTTTGCCGGTTCCCGCTCGACCGCAGCGTATGTTCCCTGCGGCAGGCAGATGCCGAGGCCGGTCGAGCCATGCAGCAGGGGGTCGTCGTCAGGATGTATATGGAAAAGCGTGCTGACGTGCGCCGGCGCGAAGCTCACGCAAACCTCGCATAGAGTTCCAGCGTATGCTCGACGGTGCGGTCCCAGCTACGTTCACTAACCGCGAAACGGTGGCCGGCGGCGGCGAGCTTGCGCATCAGCGACGGCGAGTCCAGCAGCCGCCTGACGCCGTCAGCCATCCCGCCCGGCGGCACCAGCAGCGCGTTACCGCCGGTCGCTTCGCGTACCGATGGCAGCGCAGGCGCCACGACCGGCAGGCGGCAGCCCATGTATTCGAAAATCTTCAGCGGCGAGAAGCCGTAGTCGCGCGCAGGGTAGGGTGCCAGCCCGAGGTCCGCTTCCGCCAGCAGCCGCGGCACGTCATCGCGTTCCAGCCGGCCGACATGGTGCAGGTTTGGCAGCTCCGGCAGAGCCAGCCCGAAACCGCCGCCGGCGATTACGACTGCCAGCTGCGGCAGCTCGTGCACCAGCGCTAGCAGTTCCTGCGTTCCGTGCCATGGCCCCAGCGCACCGACGAAGACCGCCAGCGGGCCGTCGATTCCGAGTCGCTCGCGGATGCCAAGCGGCTCGGCCCCGGCCGTGAAGCGCTCAACCTCGTAGCCGTTCTGGATGGCGGCGAAGCCGGTCGCGTCGGGGTGCCAGTGCGCCGCCTGCTGCCGCAAGGTACGGCTGACCGCGAAGCCGCCCGTGGCGAGCGATACTTGTTCGCGGCAGGAGCGTCGTGCCGCCTCCAGGTAGGGCCAGCTGCGCGCCAGCAGGCTCGCCGTCGTCTCGGACCGCAGCCAGTTGTCGTCTATCTGCAGCACCGAAGGCACGCGCGCGCGCGCCGCCTCGCGGACGCCGGCGCCGGCAAAGAGGTAGCCGCGGTCGTGCACCAGATCGTAGCCGCCGCCCGCCAGCAGCTCGCGCACCCGTACGGCAGCGAGCCGCGTGAAGAGTAGCCGCTCGCCCGGCAGCCCCCTATCGGGAATTGGTTTGAGCCGTACACCTTGCTCGGTGCGCGCCATGCCGCAGCGGCAGAGCAGCGTTACCTCCACCCCCTGCGCCGCAAGCCCTCCGGCCAGCGCTAGCTGGTGCAGTGTCTGTCCCAGCGTGTCTGG
The DNA here is from genome assembly GCA_022449705.1 of Candidatus Poseidoniia archaeon. Classification (GTDB taxonomy): domain Archaea; phylum Thermoplasmatota; class Poseidoniia; order MGIII; family CG-Epi1; genus UBA8886. The sequence continues at coordinate 2,257 of JAKURS010000101.1, forward strand.
CACCCGCACTGACGGCGCGACCATCAGCACCCGCACGCGGCCGGAGGCGGAGCGTCCGCTTTTAGGGGTGTTGCCTTCGGCGAGAGGTGAAGGACGAAGCTAACCTTACCTTCAGCCACACGGTTGAATCCGTTTCTTCTCCAGAGGCAATGGCATTCCAGCGGGAGAAGTTCACTCCCCGTATTGACCGGCTGGCAGCAGCACTGGAGAAACCACTAGTTGACGCTGTAGTACTCGATATAGGCATCGGCTACGGCTCGTTCCTGCAAATTCTGGAGCACGATTATGGCGTCAACCAGGTGTTCGGGATGGACCCGTTCCCGAAATCCCTTGAGCTGGCGCGACAGAATACGGGCGCCGACCTACGGAAGGGCGATATTGACGAAAGGCAATGGCCTTTTGCGTTGGGCCAGTTCGATGCTATTACCTGTTACGATGTTATTGAGCACCTCACAGTGCCAGCCATGTTCTTCGTTCGCGCCCGCCGCTATCTGCAGGACGGTGGGTTGCTGCTGGCAACCACACCCAACAAACTACTGCCCTACCACATGCGCAAGCTGCCGCTGG
>JAKURS010000102.1 GCA_022449705.1 Candidatus Poseidoniia archaeon
GCGAGCGCGGCGGCGGTGTAGGCCATCGTGTCGGTGCCGTGGCCGATTACGACTCCGGCGCCATCTTCGGCGTGCAGCTCGCTGACACGCTTCGCTATCGCGCTCCAGTCGTCGGGCTGCATATCCTCGGACGCCAGCGAGAGCAATGCTTCGGCGCGAATGTTCGCAATTTCGGCCAGACTCGTGACCGCCGCGACGATTTCCTCGGCGCTCTTCGCCGGATGGACCGCGCCAGTCTGGTAGTCGACGTAGGACGCAATCGTGCCGCCCGTTCCCAGCACGGTCAGCGGCGGCAGGTCGCCCGACGGGGGCGCGGCTGTCCCGGCCGCTTCCGGCGGGGATGCGGCGCGCTCGAGCAGCTCCAGCTCGGCATTTTCGCACGAGACGCCGATGTTGTAGCCGTTGGCGAGCTTGAGCACCACGACGTGGTCGCCCGAGAAGCGGTGCGCCGGCATCACGCGTCCTTCGTGGCTGCGGCCGTCTACACTGATGCGCACGCGGTCGTGCAGCCGGGCGTCGTGACCCTGCAGGAATTGCTCCGCCGCGGTCGGCATGGCGCGCCATCGCGCGAGCCTTATTACCTTCATCCCTTCACAAGCTCGTGTCATGGCGCGACCGTTTCAGTGAACTCAAGGATTCTGTCGATGAATGGCGGGATGGCTCGGCCGACCGTGGCTTCGACAGCCAGGTCGAGAAGCACTTAACCACGCTCAAGTCGGGCAGTGAGCAGGAGCGCGTCGCCGCGGTCAGGGCACTGCTGGTGCAGGTGCAGGCGGCCGAACGCTGGCACGAGCCCATCGTCAAGGCGCTGCTTGGCACGCTGCCCGAGCAGCCGGCGCAGGCGCAGCTGGCGATAATCGAGGCGTTGTTGGCGCTGCGCGAGCTGCTGCCGGGACGGCAGGACGATTTCTTTGCGGCTATTCAGGAGACGCTTGACAGTCCGTACCGCGAGGTGCGATTGCATGTAGTCAAGCTTTGGACCAACCTCTCAATCAGCTCCGAACGGCGACGTGACGAGACCATCCCCGACTTGTTCGAGCTGCTCGACGACGATGACAAGAATGTGCGCTACGCGACGCAGGAGGCGCTTGGGCACGTACTCCACAAGGCGCCGGCGCAGGCACTCCCCAAGCTGCGCGACGCGCTCAAGCATCGTGACTGGCGCGTGCGTTACCACGCCATCGTGCTGCTGACCGCCTTCGCCGGCAAGCAGCCGCAGGTTGCCGTCAAGCTGGCGCCCGCCGCGGTCTCCGCGCTCAAATCGAGTGACAGGGTGCAGGAACGCGCTGCCGAGTGCGTTGGCGTCTTGGGCCGGCACAGCCCGCAGGCGGTCGCGGGAGCGGTGCCGATGCTCGTCAAGGGGCTTCGGTCCAATTCGTCGGAGCTGCGCAAGGCTTGTGCGACTGCGCTCGGCAGAATCGGGAACAAGGATGCTCTGGTGGTGATGCAGGCGGTACCACACTTAGCACGTGCTCTGGAGAATGAGGACTGGTACATCCATATCGAGCTTCTGAAGGCGCTGGGCTACATCGGTGCCAACAAACCGGCTTTGGTCAAGCCGCACCTGGAGCTGATTCGCAACCGCACCAAGACCGGCGCCGACCTGAAAATCTGCCAGGCAGCCAAGTGGGCGCTCCGCAAGGCGGGCGGCAGCTGAATGCCGGGCAAGGGCCGCCGCGGCCGCGACGGTTTCCAGCGCCGTGCGCGACACGAAGGCTACCGCGCGCGCTCAGCCTACAAGCTGCAGGAAATCCAGCGCCGCTCCAAGCTGTTTCGCAAAGGCGACACGGTCCTCGACCTAGGTGCCGCTCCGGGCGGCTGGAGCCAAGTCGCGCTCGAGATGGTCAACCCTGGTGGCAGGGTCATCGGCGTAGATCTGGTGCACATGGCCCCTCTGGAGGGCGTTGAGTTCCTGCAGGGCGACCTGCGCGACCAGGAGCTGCAGCAACGTCTCACCGAGCTTGCACCGCGCGCCGCGGTGGTAATCTCTGACATGAGCCCCGACCTGAGCGGCAACTACTCGGTCGACCAGGCACGCTCAATCGAGCTGGCCGAGCTGGCACTCGCCATCGCGAGTGTGCACCGCGCCCGCAGCTTTGCGGCCAAGGTGTTCGAAGGCGAGGATTTCCAGCAGTATCGCGCCGCGGTCCAGGCGGAGTTCGGCTCGGTGCGCACGCTCTCGCCCGAAGCGTCCCGCAAGGCGTCGAGCGAGGTTTACCTCATCGGCAAGCGGAAGCGTAAATGAAGCTGGGTGTGCTCTTCTCGGGCGGCAAGGACTCCTGCCTTGCCCTGCACCGCGCCGTCGCCGCCGGCCACGAGGTCGCTTGCCTGTTGACGCTGCTGCCCGAGCGCGACGACAGCTGGATGTTCCACACCCCGGCGCTGGAGTGGACTGCGCTGCAGGCTGAGGCGCTGGGCATCGCGCAGCTCACCGCCACCACGCCGGGCGAGCCGGAGACGGAGCTGGCTGACATGCAGGCACTGCTGGCGCGCGCACAGCGTAAATACGGTATTGCGGGCGTAGTCACTGGCGCGCTGGCGTCGGTCTACCAGGCGACGCGCATCCAGCGCGCTTGCGCCGCTCTGGGACTCTGGTGCTTCAATCCGTTCTGGCAGCTGCCGCAGACGCAGCTGCTCGAGATGCTGCTTGCCGAGCGCTACGAGGTCGTCGTGACTGCGGTCGCGGCCGTCGGCCTTGACCCGTTATGGCTCGGCCGCTGGCTGTACCGGGCGGCGGTCGACGAGGTGCTGGCACTGGCGGACCGCTACGGGCTGAACCCGGCCGGTGAAGGCGGCGAACTC
>JAKURS010000103.1 GCA_022449705.1 Candidatus Poseidoniia archaeon
GGGTTGCCGTCATCTTCGTAGGTAATCACGCCCGAGACAGCTGGACCCGCCGCGTCGAACGAGGCGATGAATTCTTCGACCGAGTCGGCTGATCCGGAAACGGTCTCACCCATTACAGTCACGGGGACACTGATGGTCACGGAGTTGTCAAAGCCTGTTTCCTGGGAGGTCTGCGAGAAGTTGTTGGTGGAGACCTGTAGCGAGACGGTTGGCGCCCCGCCATCAATGATGACTGGGTCTGCACTCCAGCTAACGGTTACGTCAACCGACACCAGCCTCAGTTCGCCTGCAAAGTCCCACTCCACTTCCCCTGCATCGACCCCGAATGGCTCGCTATCACCTTCGTCGTTGAGCGTCCCGCCTTTGCCGGGGCCGGCGGTGCTATTGGTCGCCACGTCCGCCTCGAAGCCGATTGCACCTCCGCCGACTCCCTCCACCTTGACTGAGTTGGCCGCTGACTGGAACGAAATCGCGAGGATGATAATAATGACCACGAAGCCGATGCCACCCGAAACTAGCCGGCCGGTGACCGTGAACGGGAAGCCGCCCGGCAGCACCATGCGGCGCAGCTCGGTGTTGTTGTAGCGTTCGAACTGTTCGATTCGCTCACCCAGCGCCATTGGGGCGGCATCCGCTGCCGGTTATTAGCGTTGTTCAGCCGTGCAGCGTCGCCTCGACCGCTTCCGCGACAGCGGCGGCGTGCGTGTCGCACTCGCCCAGCAGCGCGTCGAGCGCTTCGCCAGTGTCGCTGCAGAACGCCTCGTCGGGGATTTCCTTCAGGTTGATGCGCACGTTGTATGCTGCGGCGCGGGCACCGGCCTGCGCCAGCAGTGCGCCGGAGCCAACGTCGCTCGCCATCCCGTCGTCCATCAGTCCAGCCATGTCGCCGCAGACCGCGAGCGCGTCGCGGCACTGCTCGACCGTCGCCAGCGGCACCGCCGTCGCGGCGCGGTAGCCCGACTCGAGCGCGGCATCTCGCGCGTCGCGCTGCTCGTCACTGTCTTTCGGCATGCGCATTGCCGCAATCACACCATCGAAAGCGCTGGTGTCGGCATCAACGCCCGCGATGAGTGCATCCTTCACCGCCTGCCCGCGCTCGGCGATTCCGGCCAGCTGTTCATAGTTCGCCGCTTGCTTGCCCTTGGTGGCAGAGAGGTTGGCAACCATCGTCCCGAGTGCGGCGCCCAAGGCTCCTGCGAGCGCCGCGACCGAGCCGCCGCCGGGGGCCGGCGAGTCGCGCGAAACCTCGTCGACGAAGTCGAACGTGACGCGGTTTACCAGCTCACCCTCTTGCTTCGGCATCCCCAACACCTTGCTGGCGGGGTTAAAATCAGCGACGTCGCGCAGGCCGAGCGACTGGATTGCCACTTCCGCCAGGTCCGGTACCGGCAGTCCGGGGGACTTGCCCATGCGGCGCAGGTAGTGGACCGCTGCCTGCCGCAGCGGTTCCCACGGCACCAGCCCGACGATTTCGGAGCCGGTGACGCGGATGCCGCGCTGCGCCGCCTCTTCGCAGGCTGCGTCGAACACGGCGTGCAGTGGCGTGGTGCGGAAGTTCGTGACGTTGAAGCTGAGCTGCGCGCAGCCGTATTCGGGAATTTCCCAGCCGATACCTTTCAGGTTCTTGAAGCGGCCGTCCTTGTAGACCGGCTTGCCCACCAGCGCTTCCGGGTTGAGCCCGCGCGCACGGTAAGCTGCGGCAAGGTCACCGTCGTGCTCATCGGCGTAGTGGGCCGCCAGCGCCTCGAAATCACCCGCCTCGAAATCGCAGTTGCCGCACGGGAATTTTCCTTCGGTGAAGTAGACTGCTTCGCCTTTGTAGTAGAACGCGTCGGGCGACCCGCTGCGCTTCCAGCGGCCGCGCTCGCGCAGCTCGTAGGCGATTTCGTTGGCGTAGGTGCGTTCGCGCGTGTTGAGGTTGATGTTCCACGCAATCAGGAACTCGCGTGCCCCGACGGCGGTCGCACCACTGCGTGCGTTGAACTCGGCCGGCCCCGCGTCGGGCGCGCCCTCGCCAAGTCGCTTTGCAAGTCCTTCGTATTCACCGGTGCGGACGCGCGCCAGGTTGCGGGACTCCGGCGACCGAGCGGCTTCCTCGTAGAACCAGACTGGAATCCCGAGTTCGCTGCCGATGCGCTCGCCGGTGGCGTGCGCGATGGCGATGCAGTCGTCCATGGTCACGCCGCTGACTGGCACGAACGGCAGCACGTCGGTGGCGCCCATGCGGGGGTGCGCGCCAGCGTGCGAGCGCATGTCGATCAGCTCCGCCGCCTTGGCGACGCCGGCGAACGCCGCGTTACCCACGCTTTCGGGCGGCGCGACGAAGGTCACGACGGTGCGATTGGTCTCGCCGCCCATGTCGATGTCCAGGACTTCGGCCCCCTCTACCGCGGAGATAGCGGCGGTGATGGCGTCAATCACCTTGCGGTCGCGCCCTTCGGAGAAATTGGGCACGCACTCGACCAGCCCGCTCACGGCTGAAGACCTGCGGGGGGGATTTAGAGTTAGTCGCGCCGCTGCAAATCGCGCTGCCGTGGCTGCCGCGTCCGCTGCCGGGGCCGCGCGCTCGCCTTGCCGCCGCCGGTCTCCGGCTCCCGCGGTTGCCGCCTCCGCCGGTGCACGCGCCTCACGGGCTGCGCTTGCGAAAGCCCGCCAAAGTCCGTCCACTCCAAACCGCGCTGCGCGCAATCCGGCTCTTCGCTCCAGTCGCCTGCCATTTTTGGTTCCGTTCCCCAGAAGGGGCTCCGCC
>JAKURS010000104.1 GCA_022449705.1 Candidatus Poseidoniia archaeon
CGCAATCTTGACCTGGCTGGGGCCGTGCGGCGCCATCCAGAGCGGGATGCCGAGGTGCTTCGCCAGCGCCAGGGTCTTGTCGGTTTCGCGGTCGTCGGTGAAGGGGCGGTTGTCCATGTGCAGCCCGACCAGCTCCCAGCCTTGCTGCTGGAGCATGTGTGCCGCCGTTGGAGAATCGATGCCCCCGCTGAGCATGATGATTGCTTTCACGCTGCGCGCTACCATACGTAGTTAAAATAGGTTCCTTTTTGCCGGGCGATGGCAACATGGAGCGCGCAGCACCGGCGGTTCGAGAACCTGATGCGCTACCGCATCCGTGATATCCTGCTGGTTTCGAGCCCCTATGACTACTTCACGCTGGAGGAGGATGGCCGGCTTAACGAGCTGCTGCTGGTCGACTACCAGCAGCTCAATCTCTCCTACGCACCGCGCATCACTCACGCCGCGACCGGCGAGCGGGCGCTGGAGCTGCTGCAGGAGCGGCCGTTCGACCTGGTGATTACGATGGCACGTGTGGGCGAGATGGCGGTGCACGTCTTTGGCAGGCGCTCCAAGGAAATCCAGCCCGGAATTCCGGTGGTGCTGCTGGCTTACAACACGCGCGAGCTGGCATTGTTCCACGAGGGCGAGGCGATTGACCGCATCTTCGTCTGGTCGGGCGACGCGAGGGTGCTACTGGCGATTATCAAGCTGGTGGAGGATTTGCGCAACGTCGACCACGACACCCGCGCCGGAGAGGTGCAGGTGCTGATTCTGGTGGAGGATTCGCCCCGCTTCTACTCGCTCTTCCTGCCGCAGCTCTATTCCGAGCTGATGAAGCAGACCGGGAGCCTGATGGCGGGCGGGCTTTCGCTGCACCACAAGCTGCTGCGGATGCGTGCCCGGACCAAGATTCTCCTGGCGACTGACATGGAGCAGGCGCAGGAGCTCTACGACCACTACGCCCCCTTCCTGCTCGGCGTAATCAGCGATGCCGGCTTTCCCAATGGAGGGAACCACGACCCCCAGGCTGGGAAGAAGTTCATCGTGCAGGTCCAGAAGGCAAGTCCTGACGCGGGGGTGGTGCTGCAGTCATCGCTGCCGGAGAACCGCAAGGTCGCTGACAAGCTGGGTGTAGAGTTCCTGGACAAGGCAGACCCGGCGCTGCTGAAGAGCTTGCGCAGTTTCATGCGCAGCAGTCTGGGCTTCGGTGACTTCGTCTTCCGGCTGGCCGACGGCGAAGAGGTGGGGCGTGTACAGGACATCTCCGAAATGCGCAAGGTGCTCCCGGATATTCCGGGCGAGTCGCTGCGCCACCACGCCGCACACCACGAGTTTTCCACATGGTTCCGCGCGCGCACCGAGTTCGATCTCGCCGCCAGCCTGCGGCCACACGTCGTCACCGAGTTTACCGATAACGAGCAGCTGCGGCAGTTCCTGCTCGACACCTTGCGGGAGTTCGAGAAGCAGCGCCGGCGCACCGAGGTGGCGGACTACTCGTCACAAGCCCTGGAGGCGGGCAGCGACTTCGTGCGGCTGGGAGGCGGGTCGCTCGGCGGCAAAGGCCGCAGTCTGGCCTATTTCCACGCGCTGCTGCCGACGCTCGACCTGGCGGGACTCGGTGACATCGAGGTCTGTATCCCGCGCACGGCGGTCGTCGGCACGACGGTCTTTGACGAGTTCCTCGAGTCGAACGGGCTAGCCGAGCTCGCGTACTCCGACACATCGGAACTGGAGGATGACGAGCTGGCGGAGACCTTCCTGGAGGCGCGCTTCCCCGAGTCCATCTACGAGGATTTGAAGACCTTTGTGGGGCAGGTGGAATACCCGCTCGCCGTGCGGTCATCCAGCCTGCTGGAGGACTCGCAGCACCAGCCCTTTGCCGGCGTGTACGAGACCTACATGCTCTCCAATAACCACCCCGACCCCAAATTGCGGCTCCAGCACCTCTGCGACGCCATCAAGCTGGTCTACGCCTCCACCTTCTATCAGGTGTCGAAGGCGTACATCGCCGCGACGCCCAACCGCATCGAGGAAGAAAAGATGGCCGTCGTCATCCAGGAAGTGGCGGGGCTCCCGCACGGCGACGCGTTCTATCCCACCTTCGCCGGCGTGGCGCGGTCGCGCAACTTCTACCCGCTCGGCGACGCGGCGCCGGAGGATGGCGTCGTCGCGGTTGTCCTGGGCCTGGGGAAGGCAGTAGTCGAGGGCGAGAAGATGTTCCGCTTCTCGCCGGCGCATCCGCGGCAGCAGTTCCAGTTCGCGTCGACCGAGGACTACCTGCGCTCGTCGCAGCGGCAGTTCTGGGCGCTTGACCTCTCGAAGGAGCAGGAGCGGCCGACGCGCGCCGCCGAGGCGAGCCTGGTGCAGCTGGATCTGGCGCGCGCCGAAACAGACCGGCAGCTGCACCCGGTCGGGTCGGTCTATTCGGCCGAGAACAACGCCATCTACGACGGTCTGGCGCGCGCCGGCGTGCGGCTGGTGACCTTCGCCGGCGTCACCAAGCAGGAGCAGTTCCCGCTGTCCGGGCTGACGCAGCTCTTTCTGGCGCAGGCAGAGGAGGGGATGGGCGGTCCCGTGGAAATCGAGTTCGCCGCCATCATCGCTCCCGGTGTGCGTCGCTTCGTGTTCCTGCAGGCGCGGCCACTGGTGTGGGAGTCGGTCGACGTCGAGGTGGACCTCGATAGCATCGAGGGGGCGCTCTGCACTTCATCGCAGGCGCTCGGCAATGGTGTCATCCAGGAGAT
>JAKURS010000105.1:0-563 GCA_022449705.1 Candidatus Poseidoniia archaeon
CTATTTCTATCTTCTCTTTTCTTAAACACCCAAATACAAACACTATCTTTGCTGTGATAAATTGCCTTTAACTCATCATCAATATCACATATTTCTTGAGGTATTTCGGCTTTAATACAAAACATATTCATTCCCACTCTATAGTTCCAGGCGGCTTGTCTGTGACGTCGTAAACCACCCGGTTGATATCTTCCTTGAGTTCGTTGGTGATGCGGCGTGAGATGCGCTGCTGCACCGCCCACGGCATTTCTGACGCCTGCGCGGTCATTGCATCGTAGCTCTGGACCGCCCGCACAGCAATCGTATGGCCGTAGGCGCGGACGTCTCCCTGCACGCCAACGGTGCGCACCGGCAGCAGCACCGCGAAGTACTGCCACGGCAGCTCCATCTCGCCCGCCTCCGCGGCAGCTTCGATTTCCTGCTCGACGATATGGCACGCCTGTCGCACCAGCGCGGTGCGTTCGCGCGTCGCTTCGCCCATTACCCGCACCGCCAAGCCAGGGCCGGGGAACGGCTGCCGCTGTGCAACCGCAACGCCGAGATGCTCCGCCAAGACACGCACC
>JAKURS010000105.1:573-2625 GCA_022449705.1 Candidatus Poseidoniia archaeon
CCATATCCTCGGGCAGCCCGGCCACGTTGTGGTGCGACTTGATAGTGTCGCGCAATCCCCCGCCCGACTCGATCCAGTCGGGCGCAATCGTGCCCTGCACCAGCCATTTCGAGTCAAAGCTGCGCGCCTCTGCCTCGAAGACGCGGATGAACTGCTCGCCAATCACCGTGCGCTTCTGCTCGGGGTCACTCACTCCTTCCAGCGCCGCGTAGAAACGGTCACTGGCGTCGACTACGTGATAGTTTACCTTCATGTCGGCGAGCATCTGGCCGACCGCCTGCGACTCGTCCTGCCGCATGTAGCCGGTGTCGACGTGCACCGCCAGCAGTCGCTCGCCCAGCGCGCGGGACGCAAGCACCGCCGCGGCCATCGAATCGACGCCACCCGAGGCGGCAATAATCGCCCGGCCCTGAACCTGCTCATCGATGGCAGTGACCGCCTCCTTCGCGAAGCTGGCGGGGTTGAAGAGGCCCACGCGCGCGCATGCGGGTCACCGCTATAAGACTGGTTTCTGCGCGGGCTAGTGCACCCTGTGGCGCTCGACCGCCTTGTGGAAGAGCGTGATGCGATTGGTGTTGGTGCCGGCCCGGTTGTTGCGGACGCCCCAGATATTGGAGGTCTTGGTGAAATCCTGCTGGTTTACCACTACCCCCTCGCAACCGAAGCCCGCCGCAAGGCCCAGCGGCACTACCACTTCCTCCAGCAGCAGCTTCCGGTTGCGCACCTCGCCCACCTCGAACGCGACCCAGCCGTCGGGACGGGTGACACGATACAGTTCCTGGAACACTCCCCCCATCACATCGCTCCATGCCTCCACCGTGCGCGCCATGGTGAGCCGCACCTCCACCGATGCCAGGTCGATGGAGTTGAACCAGCAGCGCAGCCAGTTATCATCGGCATACTGCACGACGTCGAGGAACGGGGGCGAGGTGACCGTCAGCTGCACGCTTTCCGGCACGATGGTGTGTGTCTCGCGTGCGTCCTCCGTCAGGAACATCGCGCTACCGTTGCTCTCCGCCAGTGCCTCCCGTTGCGAGCGGCCCAGTGCCTTGAGCAGGTCACGCGACTTGTCCAGGATGCGTGGTGCAATGGGGCGGTATTCAGGGGCCTGCTGCCGCTTGCGGTTGATACGGCGCTGGCTCTTCTGCGTCACCGCCTGGTTAGGCGGGAAGGTGTAAACCGAGAAGAAGCCGGATGAGTGCCCCGTCAGGCGAGTGGTAGCAACCATCCGTATCCAGTCGTCCACGCTGTCGAGCGCCCCTTCCTCCAGCCGCTGCAGTAAGTAGTTGCGCAGCGCGACGATTTCCGACTCGGTATCGGAGTGGTAGAACATCGAGAGGTCCAGCTCCGCTTCCAGCCCGTGCACGAGCGGAACCTGCTCCAGCCGTTCCGCCACCTGCGACTGCCGGGGTGGTGCCAGCCTCGGCCGCACCAGGATTTCACAGAGCGGATTGATGTCGTTGGAGGTGACACGGCGGTGCAGCAGCGCCGCCTCGACAGCGGTGGTGCCCCGGCCGGCGAAGGGATCGTAGACCAGGTCGCCCGGCTCGCTCAGGAGCTGGATGAAGAAGCGCGGCAGTTCCGCCTTGAAGCAGGCGCGGTAAGGCACCTCGTGCAATGCCAGCGCCCTCCGCTGCCGGGAGGTCCAGAATTCATTAATGTAGTAGCGCACGGCGCGGCCGTCAGTTTCGACTTCCTCGACGACCGTATTCCCGGCACCACTACCATTCCAGTCAGCCAGCGTCGTCCCCGGCTTCCTCAGCACTTCTTGCAGTCTTTCGGCAGTCTGTACGCTCACCGCCAGCAAGAACCCGCCCCGAGTATAACCGTGTGGCCCACATCAACTTTTATATGTGCCTAGCGTAACTACGCTGGAGTCAAAAAATGTCCAAAATCATGGCCCTATTTGCCGCCCTGCTGTTCGTAGGCACCCTTGCCGGCGCAGTCGTGGCGGAGGAAGAGACTGAAGGCGAGAGGCCGGACCGGCTGGCGAGGCTGCAGGAACACATCGAGAAGCGGCTGGCGCGACTGGCCGACTTCCGCGAACATATG
>JAKURS010000106.1 GCA_022449705.1 Candidatus Poseidoniia archaeon
TCCTGCTATTGCTGATGCTCGCCGCTGTCACCGGCTCGTTCGCGCTCGGCGTCCGCAGCGCCCCCGGGCTGGGCGAGCGCGTCGCGCTCGACGTCGCGTGGGACGCGCTCGAGGAGGAGCAGCGCACGGCGGTGCCGGAAACTGACGCCGCCGAAGAAACCGAGCCAGCCGACACGCAGGCTGCTGACGGCGCCGCGCCGGACAGCGCAGCGCCGGGTGGGAAACCGCAGCGCGACGCCACGGGGCTACTCGCGCGCTGGTTCATGGGCGGGAAGCGCAAGGCGAAGCCGGACGCGGACGACGCTGTCGGCGATGAACCCAACGGAGAAGCGGACGCCGACGAGCCAACGCAGGGGAAGCGCGCACGCAAGGGCGACCGCGTCAGCCGCGTCGGGGCGCTCGCGCGCCGTCGTCGCAGGGATTAAATAGCTCCGGGAATCGCCGCGAGTATGGGTGGCAAAATCAGGGTGCTGATTGCCAAGCCGGGGCTGGACGGCCACGACCGCGGCGCCAAGGTCGTCGCGCGGGCGCTGCGCGACGCCGGGATGGAGGTAATCTACACCGGCCTGCGGCAAAGCCCTGAAGACATAGTTTCGGCCGCCATCCAGGAGGACGTCCAGTTCATCGGCCTGAGCATCCTTTCGGGCGCGCACGGCCACATTTTCCCGCGCGTGCTCGAGCTGCTGAAGGAGCAGGGCGCTAGCGATATCAAGCTGATTGCGGGTGGCATCATCCCCGACGACGAAATCCCTAAGTGGAAAGAGATGGGCGTCACCGGTATTTTCGGCCCCGGCTCGTCGACCGTGGATATTGTCGACTTCATCCGCGCGCAGTCCGGGGCGTAATTTGGACGCCGCGGCGCTGGTGGCGATGCTCGCGGACCAGCCGCAGCGCGCCGCAGCGCGATTGCTGAGCTGGATTGAGGACGAGGACCCGCGCGCGGTCGCGGCGCTGCAGGCGACCTGGTCGCGCACCGGCAACGGCTATGTCATCGGCGTTACCGGGCCGCCCGGTGCCGGCAAGTCGACGCTGGTTGATTGCCTGGCGGTGCACGCCGCTGCGCAAGGCCATACGGTGGGCGTGCTGGCGGTCGACCCGACGTCGCCTTTCTCGGGCGGCGCAGTGCTGGGCGACCGGCTGCGCATGAACGGCGCGCAGCAGCAGGGTGTTTTCATCCGCTCGGTCGCGACGCGCGGCCATTTGGGGGGGCTGACCGCGACGACGCGCTACCTCGTCAATGCGCTCGAGCTATTGGGCTGCGACCTTGTTTTCGTCGAGACGGTCGGCGCCGGGCAGGGCGACGTCGAGGTGGTGCAGCTGGCCGACACGACCGTCGTGGTCGAAGTGCCGGGGCTTGGCGACGAAGTGCAGGCGCAGAAAGCCGGTATTCTGGAAATCGGTGACCTGCTGCTGGTCAATAAGTCCGACCGCCCCGGCGCCGACCGGCTGGCGCAGGAATTGCTCTCGGCGGTCGAGCTGGGCGAGCCGCGCGACTGGCAGCCGCCGGTGCTGCAGGTGACGGCTATCGAGGGGACCGGCATTGACGCGGCGTGGGACGCTATCGCCGACCATCGTGTGCACATGGAGGCGGGGCCGCTGGCGGACGACCGGCTGGCGCGGCAGATGCGCGAGCTGGAGCAGCAACTCCAGCAACAACTCTTCCGCGACCGCATGGTGACCATCGGCGACGACGCGCTGCGGAGCGCCGCAGAGCGAGTGCTCGCCCGCCGCAGCGATCCCTTCAGCGCCATCAATCGGCTGGCCAACTGATTAATCCCCCCGGCAGGTGCAACGCATGGAGCCGCCCGTCCGCGACGTCCGCCGCTTTGCCGCGGAATCGCACTTCGACCCGGACGCTCCGCCCACCGTGCTGGACGGCGAGCCGCCGACCAGCTTCGCCGCTTGCGTCGCCGGCCAGTTTCCGACGTCGCTGCTCGAGTCGGTTGAGATGCCGGTCGGCGATTCACAGCAGCAGCAGCTACTGGCGCTCCAGGCGCAGCACCAGGAGTTGCTCGCGGGACGGCCGCAGCCGTCGCTGCTCGAGGGCGCCAGCCTGGTCGCGCCATCGCCGACCCCGGGAGAGTTCGCGACACCGGTCGCGGGCGACGCAGGACTGCGCCCGCCAGCGATGCAGGCCGAGCCAGTTCGCGGCCCCGCAAGGCGACGCGACGGCGACTGAACAGGGCACGTGGCCTAGCCAGGAATGGCGGCTGCCTCCTAAGCAGCAGGACCGGGGTTCGAATCCCCGCGTGCCCGCCATCATGCTTATTTCCCTGTTTTTCAGCAGGTTTGGGGTGTAAACTGCTTAATCAGCGAGGTGTTCTACGCGTTCGATAGCTTCCCGGTTTTCGGGCTTTCTAATGCTCACCGACGATAAACAGAATATCTTTATATAGCACATTTTGCATCGTCACACGTCCGCACTGGACAGTAACGGTGAGACTATGGTATCGAAAAAGAGCAGGTCAGTCGAGTCCGAAGGATTTACGAACGGCAACGGCCTTACGAACGGCAACGGCCTTACGAACGGCAACGGCCTTACGAACGGCAACGGCCTTACGAACGGCAACGGCCTTACG
>JAKURS010000107.1 GCA_022449705.1 Candidatus Poseidoniia archaeon
GGCCACCAGCGGCAGCGGCAGCCAGACCAGCACGAGGCCGGGGAGTGCCAGCAGCAGTAGCGCCAGCCCCTTGCCAGCCATCACATTGCGCGCCTCGACTGGCAACGTCTTGAGCACCCACAAACGGGGGCCCTCAAGGCCAACCAGCGCCGCGCCGACGAGGGTGCACTGCAGCAGCGCCGCCATGTAGAGCGAGAGCGCTAGCAGTCCGGGGTAGTAGTGATGCGGCGCCAGGTCGCCCACCGCCTCGGCGGGGATGCCGGTGCGGAAGTACCAGAAGAGCAGGATGGCCGAAATCGAGATAGTCGAAAGCGTCGAGGCGACGAAGTCCCGCTCGCGGATGGCCGAGGTCAGCTCCTTGCGCGCTACCGCGGCGACGCGCCGGCCCACCAGCCGCCGCAGCCAGCGAAGCTCCATCACCCGCCACTTGAGCGTCGTGCCGGTCGTCAGCCGCTGCGCTGCGACGGCATCGAGGTAGAGGCTGTCGGCGAGCCAGAGGTAGCCGAGCAGCAGCAGCAGCGCGCCAGCGGAGACCATCTGCACCAGCGCTGGCTCCGCGTGTGCGTAGTTGGCGAGGTACATCAGAAGCGCCAGCAACGGCGCCAGCGTGGCGAGGTAGCGCAGCTTGCGCGAGAACGGCTGCAGGCCGCCCAGCAGCGAGAAGAGGAAGCCGCACAGCGGCGCCAGCAGCGCGTAGAGCGCCAGTAGCGGCCAGAGTTCCGGCGGGATCGTGAGCGGAATCGAGGCGGCCGCCAGCACCAGCATGCCAATGACGACGCCCGCCACGACCAGCGTCAGTGACGAAAGTGCGACCGCACCGAACTGCCCCAGCATCACGCTGCGCGGCCGGACCGGCTGCGCGAAGTGCAGGTCCACCTGCCGCGCGCGCAGCGCGTGCCGTTGCGTCATGCCGGCCGACCGCAGCAGCAGCAGCACGAACAGCAGCAGCAGCACGGTGCCGTATCCCTCGTCAGGGAACTGCTCCGGGCGCGCCGCGACGAAGGCGACAATGCGCAACAGTATGAAAGTCATTACCAGTGCCAGCGCGCCCATCAGCGCAGTCGCCCCTGGATGGCGCTGTACAGAACTGGAGAAGCGACGCCAGCTGCTGCGCAGCTCTGCCCGGCAGATTGCGACAGCACTCACAATCAGACCGCCGCCGCGCTCATCCGCCCATCCGGTCTAGCCGCCGTGTCTCGCGCGACGCGCGCCGGTACTCGCGGTAGTGGTCGCGGCAGAGCTTTACCCGTCGCCCGGCAGCCAAATCGAGGTCGGGCAGCGCCTCCTTCACGCGCGACCGCGGCTGCGACCGCTGCGGCTCGTTGTCACAGCCTTCGACCGCGCAGCCGGTAGCGGCGGCGGGAGTGACAGCGTCAGGGATTTCGCGGCGGCGCATGGTGCGGCAGCGAACAGAATTACTTAAAGCAGCCTCACCGCGAATCAAGCCCGCCGGCGTGCGCCTCGAGGTGGCCACAGCCGGGGCAGAGGCCGTCCTCCAGCAGTGGTGTGTCGCATTCGGGGCACCAGCCGGGCGATTCCTCGGGGGTAGTCTCCACGACCCATTGCGCCGCGAGCAGGCAGCCGATGGCACCGACGACCATCACCGCCTTGAGTGCCAGCTGCAGCCAGCCGCCCGCCGGCAGCAGCAGTGCGTCGAGGAACAGCAGCAGCCCGCAGGCGATGACCGAGAATGTCCACTTCGCGTGCGGGCCGGGACGGTAGTGGTAGAGGTAGGCGACCGCAATCACCAACAGGATGAGCAGCTGGCTGTAGCAGACCAGGGCTTCGAACTCCACGGAGGGTCAGGGGGTGCTAATTTAATTCATAGGGTCGTCGGGCGTCAGCGGCGCACTCACCCGAATTCGACGAGGTCACCGACTGCTTCGTAGAGGCTCGGGCCGCTGCCGAGGTAGTAGACCGAGCCGCGCCGGCTGCGCGAATCCTCCGGTTGCGGGTCTTCCTTGGTGGCGCATTCACCCGTGCAGCCGTCGGCGAAAGCTATGTAGACGCGCCCCTCCCGGTCGATATGGAGATCGTTGAAGTCAAGGAGGTTCCGGTTGGAGCCGCCGATGTCGCGGCAGTTTCCGCTGTTCAGGCAGATGCTGCCAACCTGGACCGGGTCGGGGGAGACCCGCACGGTGTGGAACACCGGCTCCGGGTCCAGGGCGTTGAGGCTGTAGGTGACGTAGAGATAGTGACTCACGTTAGATGGCGCATAGTGTGCGTTACCGTCCCATGGTTCTCCATCGATGTCAGGCTGACCTAGTGCACTGGCATTCTCGCTTCCGAGGTAGGTGAATGCAATCCGCCCCGGGTCCCCGGCAGAAGTATGAGGGAATGTCGCTGAGATTACTTCTATGGGGCTAATCCGGATACTGGTCTGTTCCCAAGTGTCTCCAGAGTCCGTACTTCGCGACATATAGACACCTTGATCACCACCAACCCAGATATTGTAAGCATTCGACTCGGTGTCCGTAGCAACTTCTCCATTCTTGCGAGGATTTGGTGTACCTACGTCCTCTCCCATCGTGCGTTCCTCCCAGGTAAGGCCATTATCCTTGGAAAGAAT
>JAKURS010000108.1 GCA_022449705.1 Candidatus Poseidoniia archaeon
GCGACCTCTCTCAAGGCCCGTACCCGTCGCTGGCTAGTCAGGTCGTGACCCTGACTACTACCTGATAGGCCGCAGACTCATCCTCGGGCGCCGGAGCTTTGGGCACAGATGCATTCCAGCCTCCTGTGCCTATGGGGTATTGGCCCCACTTTCGCGGGTTTATCCCCCACCCGAGGGCAGATTGTCCACGTGTTACTGAGCATTCCGCCAGGGGTACAAGTACCCCTTAGACTCGCATGGCTTAATCGAACTCCAATAGCAGTAACCTTCGGCAGGATCAACCGAAGTTATACACACTTTTTTTGAAATTTTTGGGTTTACTGCACTGGTTTCACCATATTCTCGAATGTCGGATAACAGCCCCCGCAGGAGTTATTGCCATCCCCATAGGTATCTGCAGCAGCGGAAGACATCCATCATTGAATAATCAGAACTCAGCCGAAAACTGCTGCCGCCGCAAAAGCGGCTGCCCGGTGACGGCAAGGCCGGTCGGGCTCGCGTCCACTCAAGGTAGGGTATTTAAGCTGAAGGGCTACTCGTCCAGTTGCAATTTAGTGGCACAGCCAGTGCAGTTCACGATGACCGGACGTTGGGATGTGGTCACCTTCAGGAGCGTACTGCATCTGGGGCACTGGATGCTTACCGGTGCGGCGGCTCCCGGGGCGCTCCTGGAAGCCGGCGGTGGCGGCTGCGACAGCAGCGCCTCCTCCTGCGAGCGCTGGTAGACAAAATAAGTCCCTGCCAGGCCACCCACCAGCACCAGTACAACCAGACCCAGCACCAGCAGCGACTTGAATTCGCTACCGCCCTCGGTCACGGGGCGCACCGCAATCTGTGCCGGTTCGACCTCGAAGGTCAGCTTGGCCGAATTATCAAGCAATGTACTGGAGCTGCCCGCCTCGGCCGGCTGGATGTCGAAGATCTGGATTTCGATGTTTTCCTCGCCATCAAAAGTGAGTGGGATAGTCCATTCCAGAGTGAGGCCAACCATGTCGCCTCCGGCTATGGTGAACTCGCCAATAATTTCACTGTTGCCCTCGTAGAGCACTCGCACCCGGCCGGTAGCGGTCGACTCGCCGTCGTTGAAGATGGTGAACGAAATCTCGGCGCTCTCGCCGGCGACCGGTTTGCGCGGGTTGATGGAGACCGTCCCCGGATCAATCAGCAAGTCTGGCGGCTGCGCTACAGTGACCGTGTAGGTAGCGTCGTTGAACTCCAGTTCGGAGGGGGACCAGATTCCCAGGTACGCATTCTCCTGCGGCTGAACGTTGAAGAAGCGCACCGCCACCTGCCAGTCGCCGTAGAGCGCCTTGCCCAGCTGCTGCGCACCGGTCTCGGTGAAGACTGCGCTGAACTGGAACTCCTGCGTACCACCCGCGTCAAACTGCACACCGGCCAGGTACGCCGGCTCGGTCACCAGCTTGTAGGCGCCTTTGCGCAACTCAAGTTGCAAATTGCCCTCAATGTCAAACGACCCGTCGTTCAGCAGGGTCAGGTTGAACTGCACCGTCGTCCCGTCGCTAATTTCCTGTGGGTAATGCTCCAGCAACGCTATGGACACCTGTGGCAGCTTCATCACATCCAGGTCTATGAATTGCGTCTCGACTATCCCACCAGTCTCGTTGTCAGTCACCACCAGATAGAGCCGTGAAATATCGTGCGCCAGCCACGTTCCACTGCGCTGGATGGCCTGGCCCACTATCACCTTGACACCGGGCTCGAACAACACTACATCACCAGCGGAATTGAACTCGCGCACCGTGATATCGGCCAGCCCACTCCGCTCGCCGCGGTTGTTGAGCCGCACCAGCAGGTCGACCGGCAAACCCTCCACTGCGATACCATCAAGTGCGAATTCCTCGAGGTACATTTCGGGCCAAGTGGCGCGGAAGTTACGCTGGACCTCCTTTTTATATTCATCTTCGGTCGCAGTCAGGTCGCCGGGGAAGCTGGAGGTGATGCGGGCGATGACGCGGATGTCACCCGCCGGGACGTCGCGCCACTTCACCCCCACCAGCACCTCGTCGCCATCGGCAGGAACCTCCACCTCAGAGCTGCCAATCTGGTTTGATGGAGTCTCCTGATTGTACCAGAAGGTGACCTCCACGCGCGCGTCGGCGTCACCGGTGTTGCGCAGCCTGGCGACCAGGTCGACGTCATCACCCTGCTCCGGCTGGTCCGGCGTCAGCGTCAGTCCGGTCAGTTCCAGATCACAATCGTCAGTTTCGATAATCAGGTCGCTCACAATCACGCTGCCGGCGGTCTGACTGCTGATCCAGAGAGTAGCGGTCGCCAGCTCGAAGTCCCTATCCAGCGCGTAGTCAACTCGCCTCTGGAGCTCCGCTTCCAGCTCCGCGCCCTCGAAAGTGAGCGTTACCGTGTACCGGATATCCAGCTGCGAGAGCCACACCACACCCTTACTGTCACTCTCGACCTCGATGCGCAATCGCGCCATCTCGGTGCCGTAGGAGTCGGTGAAGGTATCGGCGTCTTCCAGCGCATCTTTGAGCTTCTGCAGGAAGGAACTCCCCTGTGCGCCGGGCGAGCTGG
>JAKURS010000109.1 GCA_022449705.1 Candidatus Poseidoniia archaeon
ACCGCTTCTCAACGACGTCCTCGGTAGAGGTACCACGCGAATATCACCATGAAGATTATGCCGGGGACCATTATGAGGAGATTCATAAAATGCGCATAAGGATGCGTGTTTAAGAGCATACGCAACAGTCCGAAAAAGTTCCTATTTTTCCAGGAACTTCCAGACCAGCCAGAAGCGCAGCACGGCAGAACCAGAGCAGACGGCCGCGAAGGTGTACGCCATCCAGGTGATGAGGTATTCGCCCTCAATCGGCGTGGTGAAGAAATACTGGATGACCGGCACCGCCATCAGCAGGACCAGGCGGTCGGAACGGCCGAGCAGCCCGCCGTAGACGCGGCCAGCGCCGACGGCCTGCGCTTGCGTCCCCATGTACGACAGCAGCAGCACGCCAAGGAGGGCGGCGAAGCCAGCTCGCTCATCGACCAGCGGCCCGAGCGCGATGCCGCCCAGGATAATGACGTCGGCGATGCGGTCGAGTGTATGATCGACCAGGTCCCCCCGTTTCGACTCCATGTCGCGGATGCGCGCAACGATGCCGTCAAGCGCATCAAGGAGGGCTGTGAGGAACACCAGCCCCGCCGCTATCAGCAGCCATTCCGAGCCAGCGGTCGCCTGGGAGAAGCAGTAGCCAGCCCCGATGGCAGTCACGAGCGAGAGCAGGCTGATTCCCATCGGGTCGAGCGGGAACTTGCGCGCCAGCGGTGTCAGCAGGCGAGTGCCGGCTTCACGGAAGTTGTCGGTGACCATTCAGTACCACCCGAGTATGGCTTCGCTGAAGTCAATCCGCCCCGGCGGATAACTCTTCCCGCCCGCAAGGATAGATTCCAGGGACGTGGCGCTGGCGGCCGGTGGCTGTCCGGTGGTGTCCAGCTCATGCACATCCGCACCCGCTTCCAGCGCCTCGCTGGTGATGATACCCAGGGCTTCCGCTTCCAGGTTCTCGCGTAATTTCGCCTCCGCGTAGCCGCGGTCGGCGAGCCGCTCGCGCAGTTCGTCGGGATGGCAGCGCAGCACCGCGATGGTTTCGCACAGCCCCAGCCGGTGCGCCAGGTGCCCCTCGATTATCGCTTCCGGGTCGGCGTCGCGCGCGACCGCCTGCGCCAGCCTCTCCAGGTCGACCAGCCACTCACCGCCTTCGTCGCGGCTGTCGCTGCATGCCTCGTAGTAGTCGGAGAGCTGCAGCCGCGGCCTTTCCAGCATCTGCGCCAGCGTGGTCTTGCCGGTTCCCGGGGTGCCTGTGAGCGCCAGCAGGCTCAATCGCCGTTTTCCTGCGCGGCAGCCGCTTTCGCCTTTGCTTCAGCCTTTGCCTTCGCTTTGGCGCGGTCGGCACGCTGCTTGGCGTTGAAGCCGGTTACCAATTTGAGGAATTTGTTGTAGCGCTGGTGGGTGTCGGTCGCGACCTCGGGCGTTGCGTCCGCATCAAGCTGCGTGTCCAGTTCAATCTCCGACTTGCTGCCCAGTCGCACCGTAATCTGCCGCGGCGCGCCGTAGGAGGCGACGTGCCAGTCGTCATCATCGCTGGCATCGCCGAAAGTCTCGACCAGCTTCTTTCGCAGGCCGCCTTTCTCCAGCTTTTTCCAGTGCCCGCGCTTGATGTCGTAGCTGCGCATCGGCTCGGGACCAGAAGGGGGTATTTGTGCTAATCCTCGGCCATGACCTTGCGCGCTTCCTCGACCACCTGGTGGTAGGTGTCGCGGACGAAGGCGACCTCGTTGACAACGAAGTTAAGTATGCTCTGCACCGGTTGCAGCGGCGTGGTCGCAATTTTCAGCGGCGTGTCCAGGTAGCCCAGCGTCGAGGTCAGCTTCTCGAGCGACTGCGCTATCGACTCGAACGAGCCCGACAGTTCGACCAGGTGCCCATCAAACGAGCGCATGGTATCGTTGAGCTTCTCGAGCAGCTCGGTCAGTTCGCCCAGGTGCTGGAGTCCGAGGACCATCAGCTGCCGAGACTTGCCGTGTTTAAAGGCTGTTTGCCCTTCAGAGCTTCAGCTCGCCACGCTCGATCTGCCGCATCAGCTGCTTCTGCATGCGGCGGTTTCCGCCCAGTGACGACATCATCTTGCGGCTCTTGTTGTAGTAGGCCAGCAGCTCGCGCACTTCCTGCACGTCGGCGCCCGCGCCGGCGGCGATGCGCTGGAGCCGGGAGCGCTTGATGAGCTTCGGGTTCTCCATTTCCTGCTGCGTCATCGAGTTCATCAGCACCTTGAATCGCTCCAGTTTTCCTTGGGTCGCCTCGGCCTGGTTGCCCTTCATCATCCCCGCCATGCCGGGAATCATCTCCATTACTTTTCCCAAGGGCCCCATCTGCGCCAGCGCTTCCATCTGCTCACGCATCTCGACCAGGCTGAACTTGCCCGAGAGCAGCCGCTTCGCAGTCTCCTCCGCCTTGTCAGCATCCATGACTTCTTCGGCGCGCTCGAGCAGCGACTGCAGGTCGCCCATCCCGAGCAGCCGTGAAATGAAACGGTCCGGCTCCAGCTTCTCCAGCGCGTCCAGTGCTTCCCCGGTACCGATGAACATCACCG
>JAKURS010000011.1 GCA_022449705.1 Candidatus Poseidoniia archaeon
GCTGGATGTTGTAGTCACCCTCGACCTGCACCTGAACTGCCGTCTGCACCAGCTCGCCGTTGCCCCCCTGCACAGTCACCTCGATGGTCAGCACGTCGCCGGCATCGGCGCCGCTGGCAATAGTCACAGGGGCCCGGGCGTTGTCGGTCGAGCCGTACCCTTCTAGGAGGGTGTCGCCGCCAGCCGAAAAGGTCCAGCCACTGGGCGTGTTCTCCGGGGTGTCGCCCATGTACCACGCGCCGCGCGCGAGCTGGAAGTCAACATCGTCGGACCATTTGTTAGTGACCCTGAATTTGAGTATCACCGAGTCGCCCGGTCCCCCTGCGCCGAGCGGGGTCAGCGGTTCCAGCAGCAGCCCTTGGTACACCCGCACGTGTGTCGTCAGCTCCAGCTGCGCTGAGACTGTCCCCTGCAGCTGTGAGCGGGCGGTCACCTGCACCGTCTGCGTCTCGCTGTAGCTGGCGTCGGACGGTGCGGTCACTTCTACAGTGACGTAGCCGCTGGCATGGGCCGCCAGATCAATCTCGTCATCGTTATTCGCCATCTCCGCCTCCCAGCCGCCCGAGGCGCCATCTACCTCCAAATCAAAGCTGTCCTGGCTATTGCCAGAGTTGGTCACCTTCAGCTGGTAGGTTGTAGCTTCGCCAATCTCGGCCGAGCCGTTGCCCACGACGCCTTCAGCGGTTACCAGCGTGACACCCACCACCCGGCTCACCTCTATCTGCAGCTGGAGCTGCCGGTCCTCGTCCGGGTCACCCTCGGTCTGGTCATGGCAGTTCAGCTCGATGACATGGCTGCCGTAGAGCGCACTTGTACGCGGCTCGACGCTTATCCTGATTCCTGAGCGCAGATCGTTGGCGGGCAAGTTGAACTCCAGCGATCGTGACTGCCCGCCCAGGTCGTTGTTGCCATCACTTGACCACCACACCTCCAGCCCGTTGTTGGAGAGGTCGTCGGCATTCGGAATGGTAAGCCTGAAGCGCCGCTGGTCAGAGTTGAGGTTTTCCAGCTCGACCGTCAGGTTGGCCCAGGCGCCGCCCGGGTCGACGTCCGCCTCGCCGTCGGCGGGGGTGTCGAGCCGGAACTCGAAATCGCTCTGGGCGGCCTGCACGCCCGGCAGGAGCAGCAGCAGCGCAATCGCGAGCCAGCGCATTGGGGGGGGCTCCCACACACCTATTCATATAACTGTTCCGCAACTCTGGCGACCGTTTGGAGATTACTGACGACCATTTCCACCTCGACCCGCGCGGACGGCGCGGTGACGCCGTGCGCGAGTTCCTGAAAGCGGGCGGCAGCCGGCTGGTGCTGGTCCACAAGCCCTACGGTGATTGGCAGAAGCTGCACCAGTTCGAGGCGCAGGTCGCTACGACGCTGAAACTTGCCGAGGAAGCACGCGAAGCTGGCGCGCAGGTAGCGGTAGTGGCTGCGCCGCACCCGGTCGCGCTGGTCAAGATGGCCGAAGTCTTGGGCCCAGTAGCGGCCGAAGACCTCTATTTAAAAGCTGTGGAGTATTGCTGTACGCTGGTGGACGCGGGTGAGCTGGCGGGACTGGGTGAGCTGGGGCGGCCGCACTTTCCCGTTGTGGAGAAGGCGTGGGAACAGGCCAATCGTGTGCTGGAGGCAGCGCTGGCACGCACGCGTGACGCTGGTGGCGCAGCGGTACTGCATACTGAGTCGGGAACGCCAGAAGTTATGGCCGAGCTCGGCGCTATCGCCGACCGCGCGCGCTTCCCGAAGGCTCGGCTGGTGAAGCACTACGGCGGTCCTGGCGCGCTGGCGGAGCCGGCCGGGCTGGTCGTATCGGTAATCGCCTCACGTAAGAATTTGCAG
This sequence comes from Candidatus Poseidoniia archaeon, assembly GCA_022449705.1. Lineage (GTDB taxonomy): Archaea > Thermoplasmatota > Poseidoniia > MGIII > CG-Epi1 > UBA8886. The sequence goes on from JAKURS010000011.1 coordinate 1,831, forward strand.
GCCGCCGCCGCCTCGGGAGCGGAGTTCATGCTCGAGACCGACTACCTCGATGACCCTGACCGGCCTGGCGCCGTCATGGGCCCGAAGACGGTACCGCGCCGCACGCGCGCCGCGCTGGAAAGCGGCGTGCTGGACCAGGAGCTGGCACGGCGAATTCATGTCGACCTGCCCGACCGGGTCTACGGCCGCTTCTCCTGAAGCTACGCCTCGGCCGGCGCGGGGGACTGCTCGCCGCGTTTCGGCTCGCTGTCGCTAACCAGCAGTTGTTGCGGTTCATCCAGCTCCAGGTCCCATTCCAGATTGAGCCGCCACTGCCGTGCCCAGGCCTCAATGACGTGCCGCTCATGGGTCTCACCGACGAATCTGGTGATGACGGCATCCTTGTTGCGCCGACTCATCTTGAACGCGCCGGTGCGTCGCGTGCCGGAGTAGATGACATAGCACGCTCCCAGTCCGAATTCCTGCCGGATTTCGTTGGCAAAGTAATGCGCCAGCCGGTCTGCCTGGTGCAGGACGAAACTGCCTTGGAAAGCGTGGCCACGGACGCGCTGCAAATCTTCCTTCAGGAGCCACATCAGCGTGGCGTCGCCCTCCTGCAGGAAGCCCTTGACCAGTATCCCCTCCCGCTCGAGCTGCGCCAGTATGGCTCTGAGTTCAGCCATCGGAATCTCGCCCTTGACCAACAGCCCCAGCCGCTCGGCCGAGACGACGCCGAACTGCCGGATGAGCCGCTTCACGACCCGAAAGCGCGCCTCGTCACGCTCCAGGACGCGTTGCACCGGCAGCGTGCGGTAGTAGCCGCGCGGCGTGCGTACCATGTGCAGTGAGTGGTAGAGCCGCGAGAGCATTGTCTTGAAGGTCTCCGGGTCGAGCCCGCTCCGCCGCAGCAGTTCATCGCGCGGCACGCCGCGCGAATCCACCGCGAGCGAGAGCAGCCGCCGGTCATCCGGCTCGGTCGGTACGTCGCGTGCGTCGCGATAGACCATAGCATCCTGCACGCTGCAGTAGGTGGCGTAGCCGGGAATCATCACCCCCAGCACCAGGTCGAACTCCTCGCCGTAGTCGCGGGGGTGGAAGAAACGTCCCTGGATGCGCAGCGAAAGTTCGTACTCCGACCGCAGCCCCCCCATCTCGCGGAACGCCTGGCGGGCGTCGGTGAAGCGGCGTTGTGGGTGGATGTGCTGGCGCCAGAGCAGGTAGCCGTCCAGCTCGCGCGCGCTGAACTGCTCTGCCATGACGGGTCCGTGGACCAGCCAGTCGCGCAGCGGCTGGTAGCCGGCGGAGATGAACATGTCACGTGCGTGCTGGCCAAGCTCGGAGACCGGTCGCCCCTCGACCCGCTTGACGCGAATCACGTCGCTGTTGAACTCGCGCTGGTAGCTGGCGTGTTCGTGCAGTGCCACCAAAACTTCCGGGAGCAGCTCGGGCTGCTCGAGCGACAGTTCACGTACCTCCAGCAGCCCCGACATGGCCCACATCTCGAGGAACCCGACCAGTATCCCGCCCCGGGTGACGGCGTGGGTCCAGGCGTCGCCATAGCGCGAGAACACTTCGCGCCGCAGGTGCACCAGCATTGGGTCACGCCACGACAGCACTCGCACTGGCCTGCCCTCGATCGGCGCCTGTAGCGCCTCCAGCTCCTCGCTCAGTGCATAGACGAACAGCCGCGTTGCGCCCGCCACGATGACGCGTGTCACTGCACCCTCTTCCTGCAGCTGGGAGAGCAGAGAGCGAAGCACGGCGAGTGGCAGGCAAGTCTCGCGCCGTAACGGCGCGAAGCTCAGTGGCCCCAGGCTGTGCAGCACCTGCAGCAGCAGCTTGCGCTCCGGCTTCTCCGGCGTGTCGAACTCCTCCAGCAGCCGGTAGCGGTTGTGCGTGGTCCAAGGGTTGCGGTGGCGGTTGAAGCGGTGCAGTTGCAGGCTCTCCTCCAGGCCGCGCAGCGCTGGCTCGACCTGTTCGGGGTCACGCTCCAGCCGGGTCGAAATCTCATGGCGCGTCAATGGCGAATTGCGGGCGAGCAGCTCGACAATCGCCTCCGGTAGCTTCCCCGCCGGGGGGCGGCGGTAGAGCGCCTGATAAATGCCCACCCTATTCAACGGTGCGTACCTGAGCCGTCCGCCAGCGAAGCGCCCCTGTAGCAGTGCGTCGGAGTCGCGCCATTGCCACCACTCCTCGAGCGAAGGCTCCGCCAGCCGGTAGTAGGCGATGCGCGCCGAGGGAACATCGCCAAAGGCGTCGAACAGCTCCTGCAGGTTGGCGAAGCGGCGGAACAGTTTGGCATCGAGGTAGCTGCGCAGCTGTTTCTCGGCGATGACGACCAGGTCACCGCGCGACTGTGCTTCGAGGTAGATGATGTCCTCCGCCAGCAGGTAATGCGGCGTCGGCCGTCCCAGCACGAAGTTACCCCCCTGCAGCGCACCGCGCTCCTCCAGCTCGTAGAGCGTTTGCTCGACCACCTGCTCCGGCAGCCGCAGCTCGATCGCCAGCTGCTCCGCGGACCGCGGGCCGCAATAACCCAGATAGGTGCTGACCAGCCAGTCGAGTGCCTTCTCGTAACTGGCAGCCGGAGCCGGCTCGCGCAGCCGCACCCCGTCGGGCAAGCGTGTCAGGAGGTAATGCTGCTCCAGCTCTTCCAGCGGCTTGCGGGCGCGCACTTTACGCCCTGCTTCCAGGCTCGTCAGAGCTTTCTGTGCCGGCTTCGAGAGCTGGTCACTGCGGCCATAGGCAGCGCGGAAATACGGAATGAATTCAGGGAGCGTGAAGAGCGGTTCAGTGTCACCGGTCCAGACGGACTCGACGTGCCCCCCTTCGATGAGTACTTCACACGTCTCGCGCAGCTCGCCCGTCGTCAACTCCGACAGGCGATAGACCGACCGCTGCCGGTCCGCCAGCAGCGTCAGCCCGCCGGTCTCGCGAATGGCCTGCAGCACCCCCTCGGGCGAGTCAACCAGCGGCGCCTTCTCGTTGAAGTAGCTCTCGACTAGCTCGCGCTCGTAGCGCGCCCTGTCGCCACCATCCTGCTCCAGCACCCGCCCCAGCACCTGCGCGTGCAGCTCGCGCAATAACGCCGAGCGGTCTTCCATCAACACGATGTCGCTCATCCCGGAGAGGATGACGCCGTGCGCCAGCGGCGACGGCACCGTCGAGTAGGGACGGTAGCTGACGCTGCGCTCGCCGCTGGCGATGTCGGCTAGCACCTCGTGCGCGTGCTCCAGGTCAAACGCGTCGTGGAGCACCTCGCGGTACGCCTCCTCGAGCATCGGGAAGCTCGGGAGCTCATGGATTGCCTCCAGCACTTGCGAGGTGCGCAGTTGCTGTCGCGGCAGCGAAATCGCGTGCCCCTTGTAATTGCGCAGAACCATGAACGAGCGGTTGGCGCAGTGGCGAAAGCGCTGCGCGAATATCTCGGTGTTACGGATGGCGCGACGCAGCGTCGCCTCGAGGCCATCCGGGTCGAGCCTCTCGCCGATGCCCTCCAGCTCCATGAATTCGGGGAAGGTGAGCAGGAACGCGTCATCGCTCAGCGAGATGCGCACCGACGCCTCCAGCTCCCGGCTGAGCTCATACGCGAACGCCCGCGCCAGTGCGTCGTTGACCCGCCGCCCGAAGGGGAAATGGAACACTGCCCCCCGCCGGCCGCGGTTGTCGATATAGCCCTCAACCAGTAGCTGCCGGTCCGACGGCACAAAACCGCACAGTTTCTGCTGCTCACGCAGGTGCGACAGGATAGTGCGCGCCGCTCCCGGGTCGAGCCGGAACTCCTCTTCGAGCCACGCCAGTGTTTCGCTCTCCAGCTCGCCCAGCCGCTCGCCGACGGCGGCGCGGAAGCGGCCGACCGCCTCGCTCAAGTCAAACGAGCGCGGTAGCATTTCGCCCGACCAAGACGGCACGGTCGGTTTGCGCCCCAGCCCGTCCTTGACGATGACCTGGGGGCCTTCGGCACTGAGGAATTGGTAGGTGCGGCCGCCCAGCACGAAGATGTCGTTGCGGCTCAGGTTCCCGACGAACTTCTCCGAGAGGTTGCCGATGTGCGCGCCACTCCCTTCCAGCACCACCGAGTAGTTGATTTCCTGCGGGATGGTGCCGATGTTCATGTTGTAAATCTGCCGCGCCCCGCGCTTGATGCCCAGCTCACTGCCATTGTACCACACTTTGGGGTAGACGCCGTGCTCGCTCAGCGACTCACCGCCGAGGAACTCAAGCAGCGCCTCCAGTTCGCTGCGGGTGAAATCGCGATAGGGGTGCGCGCCGCGGATGACCTCCAGCAGCTCTGCCGGCGTCCAGCGCTGGTCGAGCGACATGCCGATGATGCACTGTGCCAGCACGTCGGCCGGCTTCTGCGGGATGGCAACACGGTCAATCTCCCCGGCGTAGGCGGAGTTCACCAGCACCGCACACTCGACCAGGTCGTCGGGGTCAAAGACGACGAGCCGCCCTTTCGAAACTCGGTGCAGCGCGTGGCCGGCACGGCCGATGCGCTGCAATCCTTTCGCTATGGACTTGGGCGAGCCAACCTGCACTACCAGGTCGACGTACCCGATGTCGATGCCCAGCTCCAGACTGGTCGAGGTGACGACCGCGTCCATCTCGCCATCCTTCAGTTTCTGCTCGACATCCAGCCGCATTTCCTTTGACATCGAGCCATGGTGCGCTGCCAGCTTCTCGATGCCGCGCTCCTGCAATTGCAGCGCGACCGACTCGGTTCCAGCGCGGGTATTGGTGAAAATCAGCGTCGTGCGATGCGCTACGACCAAATCAGCGAGCAGGTCATACATGCGCGAATTGATGACCTCAGTCGAGTGCTGCGTCAGGTCGTCGACCGGGCACAGGACACGCAGGTCGAGGTGCTTGCGCTCCTTTACGTCGACGATGTTTACCGGCCGCGGCTTGCCACGTGACCAGCCGCCTAGGAAATGCGCGATTTCCTCAATCGGTGCCTGCGTTGCCGAGAGGCCGATGCGCACTGGGTCACGGTCGAGCAGGTGCGCTAGCCGCTCGACCGAGAGCGAGAGGTGCGTGCCGCGCTTGTTGTTGGCGAGGTCGTGGATTTCGTCGAGAATGACGTAGCGCACCAATCTGAGGTGCTCGCGGAATTTCTTCGACGAGAGCAGCAGTCCCAGGCTTTCGGGGGTGGTAATCAGGATATGTGGCGGCTTGCGCACCATCTTGGCTCGCTCCGAGAGTGAGGTGTCGCCGCTGCGTACTGCCACCTTCACCGCAGGGAACTCCCACCCGCGCTCCGCCGCGATTTCTTCCATCTCCGCCAACGGCTGCTTCAGGTTGCGGTCGATGTCGTTGGCGAGCGCCTTGAGCGGTGAGATGTAGAGCGCCTGTACCCCGCCCTCCAGCCTGCCGGCAGCTGCGCGCCGGAACAGGTCGTTCAGGATTGAGAGAAAGGCAGTGAGCGTCTTGCCCGAGCCGGTGGGCGAGGAGACCAGCACGTTCTTCCCGGCGTGGATCAGCGGCACCGCCATCGCCTGCGGCGGCGTCAGGTCGGCGAAGCGGCCATTGAACCACTCGCTGATGAGCGGCTCGAATTTTGCCAGCACTTCGACCTTACTCTTCCTAGCTTTAACGTATCTTACCATGGTTCCGGAAACATTAATCGCGTAGGTAGCAGCGAAGGGTGTAATAGACTTCCGGCGAAGCCAAAACCTAATTAGAACCGGGCAGTCGCGCCGACGAGCCACCGTGGCTTAGAGGTATAGCGACGCCTTGGTAAGGCGTAGGTCGCGAGTTCAATTCTCGCCGGTGGCTCCATGTCCCCCGGGAGAGGGGGTCTGCCTAACGGCCGGACCTGCCAGAGAGCAACACGTCGTGGATTGCTTCCGGCATAGCGAAATCAGTTCGATGCGCCGCTAGTCCTCGACCCAGAAAGCCGCGTGTCCCTTGGCCCACTTCGCAATATCGCTGCGCTCTACCGTCGCGAACGTTTCGCGTAGCTCCGCCTCCGCCTCGTCAAGCACTGCCTTCGGTACTCCGGCGCGGATTCCGGGCGCCTTGAGCATCAGCAGCCCCTGGCGCGGGCGATAGAACTCCCAGTTGCGGCGGAAGATGGCAAGCTGGTCGCGCTGTGCTACGTCCTGGTAAAGGAAGCCGCAGCCTTCAGCTTGTGGTGCGTATCGTGCGGGAAAGTGCGCATCGGTCAGTACCGGCAGCAGGTTCTGGTATCGCTCGGCGACTACCAGCAGCTCCGCCATCGCAGTCGGTGATACCTCGACGGCAGCGACCATTCCCTGGGGGCAGAGGTCACATACGTGCGACACTGTCGTCCCCTCAGCGGCGCCCAGGTAGAGCACGCGTGCGTCTGGTTCCAGCGGCCACTCACGCCTGCTGGCGCGCAGCCACGCTGCCAGCTTGCTGCGCCATGGATTCCAGTCGCGCCAGCCGCCGGGGCCGCGCGTCTGAAGCCGCCCGCGGCGGGTGCGCAGCCGCTCGCTCACGCCGCGGCGACGCCGGTCCACGGCTCGGCGCCGATGACGTGCGACGAGTCGATACCCTCAACCCAGAGTTCGAGACTGTCGAAGCTGCGGCGGCTGCCGTTGGGGACGCGAAAGCGGTAGGTCGTGGATTCGGTCGTCGGCAGCCCGACCGACCAGATGACCTGCTGCCCCTCGCGCTTTCCCGGCTTGGGTTCGGCATCGCGGATTTCGTGCTCCGGCACCTCGGCGCGCAGCTTGAAGCTGGCCGAGCGCAGCCGGTAGTTGGTCACGCTAATGGTGACTTCGATGTGGCCATCGGCGAACTCAATTTGTTCCTCGATCCAGACCACGTCCATGATACGTGCTACGACCTTGTCCAGGTTCGGCACCGGCTCGCCAACGACGTGCGCTGCGCGTTCGGCCATCGCCGGCAGCACCTTCTGCACCAGCTCGAACTTCTCACTCAGCTTGGCGCGCTTCTTTTGCTTCTTCAGGTGGCGTGCCAATGTTTTCGCATTGGCGCGCAGTGCCAGCTTGATTTCGCGGCCGATTTCGGGGATGTCGGCAATTGCCTCCTTTGCTTCCGAGGTAAACGGAATGTTGGTTGCGGCGACATGCACCAGGATAATTGCGGGGCCGTTGGGCATCCCCTTGCCGCCGCGCTGGTCGAGGCCGTAGTTGCGCCAGTTGATGCCCTGCACCGCCTTGGTAATGGCGCAGCCGCCCGCTTGGTAGAGCAGCGGTACGCGGTTGGCAAAGCGCAGCAGCTGGACCGGCTCGTCGCGCGGCAGGTTGCCGCCGAATACCATTCCCACCTCTACCAGGAACGGCGTCCCCGCGAAGACCGCCGGCGCGCGGCTTACTGGGGTGGTGTAGTAGTCAGGTCGCAGGTCCTCCAGCACCTGCTTCAGCCCGAGCTTGATGAGTTGCGGGCCGATCGGCACCAGTACCTTGCTAGTGGGGGTGCGGATGGAGGTCGCCTGGAACGCCTCGCGCAGTGCCAGCGCCTCGGCGCGTGTGATGTCCTGCGGCCGGACGACGGGGTCGAGCGCCGCCCTGGCGAGCACGTTCTGGATGGTGGCCTTGCCCATCGAGGAGAATTCCTGCTGCAGGAACTGTCCGAGCTGGTGCTGGCTGGCGTGGTGTGCCATCCGCAGCAGCTGCCCCAGCTCGACGCCGTGCGGGTGCGGCCGGATGCCCTCCTTAGGCAGCTGCGGCAGCTCCTCGGTGGCGCGGTCGAACCGCATCACCTCGCCCGCCGGGTCGCTGAAGCTGATGGTCACGTGCGGGTTGACGATGGAAGTAGCGCGCAGGTACTCGCGCACTGACTGGCGGCCCGCCTGATACCTACCCCTCAGGCAGAACTCGACACGGGTACCGTGCGGTTTCTCGGGCTGCAGCCCGTCCTTTTCCTGCTCGGGGAGTCGCCACGGCAGCTCTTCGCGGCGGTCGATGCGGCCGCAGTTGTTCCTGACGTCGAGCTTCAGCGTCAGCTTCACGGCGAGGTGCTCGGGTGAGATGCGCGAGGTGATGACCGCCGGCCGGCCCGTGGTGAGCTGGCCATACATTATCGCCGCGGAAATGCCGATGCCCTGCTGGCCGCGCGATTGCTTGCCACTGCCGAAGCGTGAGCCATAGAGCAGCCGGCCGAACACCTTTGGTATCTGCTCCTCCAGGATGCCGGGGCCGTTGTCCTCGACAGTGATGCGCAGCTCGTCCCGGCCTAGCGACTCCAGCGCGACATGCAGCTCGGGTAGAATTGACGCCTGCTCGCATGCGTCGAGCGCGTTGTCGACCGCCTCCTTCACCGCCGTGATGAGCGAATGGGTCGGGTTGTCGAAGCCCAGAATGTGGCGGTTCTGCTCGAAGAACTCGGAGATAGGGATGTCACGCTGTTCTTCTGCCAGCTCGTGTGCGCGGGTGCGCTTCGGCTTCTTCCGGGTGGGAGGCGCGGCTGGTGCCATTTCCGGGGCTGGCTCCATAATCTTCACCTCTGACTGCCCTCCGTTCGGTGATTCTCCCGGCGCCGGCGCATCCGTCTCTACGTCAGGGAGTTCTGCTTCTGGTGGCCCACCGGCCGTGCTTTCCCCCTTCGCCGCTTCCCTGTCAGCGGCGGCCTCGTCGAGTGTCGTCTGCCCCATCTGGCGGGCCAGACCGGAGCGGGATTAAGGACTGCGCCTGCGGAGGAACAGCGCAACCGCGACGGCGGTGGCACCCAGGACCAGCGGCAGCAGCAGTTCCCCGGTGGCCGCACCCGTTTCTGTGTCCCGCGCCGCCATGGCCTTACCGGGGTCGGGAATCTCGACCAGCCAGATATCAAAATTACCGCTGCGACTGGAGTGGAACGCGAGCAAATTGTCTTTAGGGGACCAGTCGGCGTGCCGGTCGAGCGCACCGTCCATGGTGACGCGGCGTGGCGTGCCGCCTTCCACGGGCACGAGGTAGAGGTCGCGGTTTCCGTCGCGCTCGGAGTCGTAGATAAGCCACTCGCCGTCGGGGGACCAGCCAGGGTAGCGGTCGTAGTGCGTGTCGTTGGTGACCTGCCGCGCGTCACTGCCATCGCTCCGCATGACCCAGATGTCGTTGGTCTCGCCCCACTCCGCCTCGTAGGTAATCCACTCTCCGTCGAACGACCAGCGCGGGCAGTGCTCGCTGCCGTCGCCCGCCGTCAGCCGTACAGGCTTGCCTGTCGGGCTGCCGGCCGCGTCGACGGCGACCTTCCAGACGTCGAGCGAACCGCTGCGGCTGGAATGGAACGAGATTTCGTCCCCGGCAGGTGACCAGCGCCCTGAGTCGTCGAAAGCGGGGTCGAAGGTGACCTGCACCGACTTGCCACTGGAGAGGTTGACGGCGTAGATGTCCATCTCCGACGTCGTTTCGCCCTCCTCGGGGGCGTAGGAGTTGAACACCATCTGCTCCCCACCAGGCGACCAGCCGGGGTAGCCGTGATAGCTGCGGTCGGTCACGATGGGCTGCAGGTCACCGCCCACAACGGCCAGTGTGTAGAGGTGATAGATGTGCTCCTCCAGCCCGCGGTTGGACTTGAACACCAGTCGGCCGCCGTCCGGGCTCCACTCCGGCTGCAGGTCGGCCGCCCCGTCGGAAGTCAGCTGCCGCGGGTAGAGTACGGTCACGCTGACCGGAGCGCTCTGTACCACGTTGCCGTCGCCGTCGCTGGCGCGCGCGACCAGTGTGAACCCTGCCGGCGCAGTGGCATCCGCGACTGCCGTGTCCCACGCCAGCGGATCGCCGGGCGAGCCGCTGGCGACCACAGCGCCGTTTGCCACCAGCTCAACCTGCGTGAAGTTGCCCTCCGCCGCAATCTCGACCTCGACCGTGCCCTCGACCCAGTCGCCGTCGGCGAGCGAGGTGATGGCGACCGCCGGCTGCTGCTCGAGAGAGCCGGTAGCGGGGAAGAGCAGCAGCGTAGCGACCAGCAGCGCGAGCGACGGGCGGTAGCGGCGCACGCCAACGGAGCGGAGCTGTCCTGAAAACGGTTCCCCGTAGCGAGCGTGGCGCTTCAATAGCCCCCGCATTCCCGGCAGCGTGGACGACCTGCAGCTGCTGTCGCTGACAGTGCTCTTCGCCGGGCTGGTGACGCTGGCGCTACCACTGCTGGCACGGCTGGTCGAGTTCGCCACCGCACGGCAGTCGGGTGACTGGCTGCTGCTGGGGTTGCTGCTGCTCTTCGGCTCGGCGCTGGTAGCGGCACTCTGGGCGGTCTGGGCCGCCTCGACGCAGAGTTGGCTACTCTGGCCGGTGGCGGGCTTCACGTTACTGTTCCGCCTCGCGTCGCCCCCTATCCTGCTGCGCGCGCTATCGCAGCGCCTCGGTGACCCAGCTGGCGAGCCGACGTCGAGCACGACGACGCTAGAGCAGTCGGTGACTGGTGGTGCGGTGGTGCTCGGGAGCTTTGTGCTGCTGGCGCCCTGGCTCGAACCGGCCCACGGCAACGCAATGGCAGCGGCCGAGACCGGGCTCGCGACGGCCGTGGCGGTCTTCTCGTTCAGCCAGTTCTACCTGCTGCTGTTCATGGAGCGCATGCGCGAGGGGCAGGCGCACTTCGCGTGGGTTGCGGGGCTGCTGCTCGGTGTCGGTTTCATAGTGCTAACGCCTGCCTACCTCCCCGGTTTCCAGGCGGCGTTCCGCACCACCTCGGCGCTGGGCTGGTTCGGTGCGGCAGCGCTGTTCCACTACGGGCGCCAGCCTGATCCGCCCACGCTGCTACGGCAGTTACGGTGGAACGGTTAAATCCGGGTAATCAGTCCCCGCGGCACATGTCGAGCGAGCAATTGCAGGCGCTGGCAGCCATCCTGCTGTTGAACGCGGTCGCCTGGGGGGGTTTCATGTGGTTGCAGGAGGAGCCGGAACTCTCCTCTGAGAGCGCGACTGTCACCGTCACCCTTGACTTCGGCAACGCCGGCACGAACGCGACCATATTTGCTAATGCCACTGTTGTGACGCTTGAGAACATCACGGTCACTGGAGACACGACTGCATACGCAGCCATGTTGGTTGCCCAGAGTGAAAACGGGTTTGTGATAGAAGTAACCTGGTACTCTTTAGGCCCATTTATTGACACCATCGACGGGGTCGCCGGCGACAGTGGCCACTACTGGGCGCTCTACCACAACGGCGAATACGCCTCGCTCGGTGCCGGTGACCTGCAGTTGCAGGACGGCGACGTCGTGCTCTGGAAGTTCGAATAGTCTAATTGTTGGAGACTTAGCGACTGTTAGCCCACTCCGTCAGCCGCGTCATTCCTTCCTCTAGATCGGCGAGTGAGATGCTGGAGAAGGCGAAGCGCAGGTAGTGCTCACGCTCGCCCTCGAGTGGGCGACCGAAGTGGTAGCGGCAGCAGAAGCTGACGCCCGTGGCTTCGAGGACCGCTTGGCGGAAGGCCTCGGCGTCGTCGAAGCCAGTGCGTGCCATCAGCTCGGTGACCCGGGGAAAGAAGTAGAATCCCGCTTCCGGCAGGTGCGCCACGACGCCGTCGATTTCATTGAGCAGGGTCGCCAGCCGGTCGCGTCGCGCGCGCAGCCGGTCGCGGATAGTGTCGGTCTCGCCGGCCGGCAGCCCCAGCGCGGCGACGCCGGCGTGCTGCACGAAGTGGGCCGTGCATGATTCGGCGTTGACGTTGAGCCGCGAGATTTCGTCGGTGAGCCAGCGCGGGCCGATGGCGCCGCCCAGCCGCCAGCCAGTCATCGCGAACTTCTTCGAGAAAGTATAGAGAATCAGTGTCCGCTCACGCATCCCCGGCAGGCTCGCAATCGAGCGCGGGTCACCGTCGAAAAGCATGTCGAAGTACGCCTCGTCACTCACCAGGAGCAGGTCGTGCTCGACAGTGAGCTGCGCCAGCCGCTCCATCTCCGCCGAAGGCGAAGAGGCGCCGGTGGGATTGTTGTAGTTGTTGTAGAACAGGTGGCGCGCGCCGGCGGCGATGCCGGCCTCGACGGCGTCGAAATCGAGTCGCAGCCCCTCTTTGGTGTCGACGTAGCCGTAGGGATGCGCGACGCCGCCGAAGAACTCGATTTGCGACTCGTAAATCGGGTAACCGGGGTTGGGGTAGAGCACCGTTTCGCCGTGCTCCATCATCGCGGCGATATACTTGCCAATGGTGGGTTTACCACCCGGCTGGATTGAGACGTTATTGGCGCCGTAATCGAGCCCGCGCGCCCCACCGACGTCGGCTGCCAGCGCCTCGCGCAGCGGGGGAATCCCGGCCGCGGGGCAGTAGCCGGTGTGTCCAGCTTCGAGCGCGGCGCGGGCCGCTTCGCGCACCGGCGCTGGGGTTGGTAGGTTCAGGTCGCCAAGGTGGAACGGGAAAACACGGTTGCCGGCAGCCGCGTGCGCACTCGCCTCGACCGAGATGGCCATGGCGGTTTCGGTGCCAAGCCGACCCATGCGGCTCGCGAGGCGCGACATGGCGCGCCGACCACCGCTGTTGTTAAGAGCATTCGGACGCCACTTTTTTGAAGGCGGGCCGGATGCCACGACAATGGAACCGGGACAATGGCGCCAGGATTTCGCCGTCTGGCGGCGCGAGAACATGCTGGCGCTGGCGACCGTGGGGACTTTCCTCTCCGGGGTGCTGGCCTTCATTGGGACGGTGGGGACCTGGTACCGTACCGAGAGCTGGGCGCCGACCGCCATCCTGGAGTGGCTCGGCGAGTACGACATCTGGACGCTGGTCATCGGCCTCATGCTGCTCGCCGTCAGCAGCTACCAGCTCTGGCTGGTGCGCTGGTACATGGCGCGCTTCGAAGAACTTATCGCCGTCAGCTCCAAGGCGAATTTCCAGCGCGACTGGACCGAGCTGCAGCAGATGGGCCGCTACCAGCTACCGCGCCGCTACTGGAAGCGCGCGCTCGAGGCGGGGCGCAAGTTCGGACTCAAGTAATTTTATATACCGCCCCTAGGTTGTGTAATGACAGGTTGACAACCTGAGGTTGACTACCGATGCCACGCAAGACGAAGAAAGCCGCAAAAGAGCCCCCGACGGAACCCGAAGTGGAGTCGCCCGACCCCATCGCGGTGGCGCAGGCGGAGCTGGGCGAGGTGCAGGAACAGCTGCACCGCGTCGCAGCTGATTTCGATAACTTCCGCAAGCGAGTCGAGCGCGACCGCTCGCGCGACGCGCTGCGGGCGCGCGGTGCCGTTACAATGCAGTTTCTCGAAGCGCTGGAGACCGCCACGCAGGCGGCCGACGCGGAATATCCCGACGTCGAGGCGGCGGTCGCTGGCCTGACGGGAATCCAGAAACAGCTGCAGACGGCGATGGATGCTCTGGGGCTGGAGGCGATTAACCCCGCCGGGCAGTTTGACCACCGACTGCACGAGGCGCTGAGCGTGGTCGAGCGCGACGACCTGGAGAACGAGACGATTATCGAGGTAATCCAGCCGGGCTACCTCCTGGAAGGCGAGCTGCTACGACCTGCACGGGTCATCGTCAGCCGCACACCCCAACCGGCAACAGAAATTGAAATAACGGAGTAAGAATGGCTAAGGAAATCATAATCGGCATAGACCTAGGCACGACAAATTCGGAAGCGGCACACCTTGAGGGCGGCCGCCCGACCATCATCCCCTCGGCCGAAGGCTCGACCTTTGGCGGCAAGATGTTCCCGTCGGTCGTCGCCTTCACCAAGGACGGCGAGCGGCTGGTGGGTGACCTGGCCAAACGGCAGGCGGTCCTCAACCCCGAGCGCACCATCATGCGCATCAAGCGCAAGATGGGGACCGATGAGCGGATCAAGATTGGCAAGAAGGAATACTCGCCCGAGGAAATCTCGGCGATGATTCTGCAGAAAATCAAGGCTGACGCCGAAGCGCACCTGGGACAGGAAATCAGCAAGGCCGTCATCACGGTCCCAGCCTACTTCAACGACAACCAGCGGCAGGCGACCAAGGACGCCGGCAAGATTGCCGGGCTGGAGGTGGAACGCATCATCAACGAGCCGACCGCGGCGGCGCTGGCGTACGGTATGGACCAGGACCGGGAAGGCGAACACAAGGTCGCCGTGCTGGATCTGGGCGGCGGCACTTTCGACGTCACCATCATGGAGATGGCCGAAGGCGTTTTCGAAGTGCTCTCCACATCGGGCGATACCATGCTCGGCGGGACTGACATGGACGACGCGATTATCGACTGGCTCGCCGAGCGCTTCAAGGCCGAGAACGGCGTCGACCTGCGGCAGGACCCCGCCGCCTTCCAGCGGCTGCGCGACGCGGGTGAGAAGGCAAAAATCGAGCTTTCCAGCACTGTTAAGGCGACCATCAACCTCCCTTACATCTGGGCCGATTCGGCCGGCCCTAAGCATCTCGAGGTCGACCTGACGCGGGCAAAGCTGCAGGAACTGGTCGAGCCGGTGCTCGCCAAGTGCGACAAGCCCATAAAGCAGGCGTTCAAGGACGCCAAGCTGAAGCCAGGCGAGGTCGACAAGGTGCTGCTGGTCGGCGGCCCGACGCGGATGCCGATTGTCCGTGAGCGGTTCGAGAAGATTATCGGCCGCAAGGCGGAGAGCGGCATCGATCCAATGCAGTGCGTCGCGATGGGTGCTGCGCTGCAGGGCGGCGTAATCGCGGGCGACGTCAAGGACGTGCTGCTGCTCGATGTGACGCCACTCACCCTAGGAATCGAGACCGAGGGGGGCGTGATGACGCCGCTCATCGAGCGCAACACCACCATCCCCACCGGCAAGCAGAACACCTTCTCGACCGCGGCTGACAACCAGCCCAGCGTCGAAATTCACATCCTGCAGGGCGAGCGCACCATGGCAAGGCAGAACACGACGCTCGGCAGGTTCATGCTCACCGGCATCCCGCCGGCGCCGCGCAGCGTGCCGCAAATCGAGGTCAAGTTCGACATCGACCGCAACGGCATCCTGAATGTCAGCGCCCGGGACCTCGGAACGGGTAACGAGCAGAAAATTGAAATCAAGGCCAAGTCGAACCTGACCGACGAGGAAATCGAGGCGCGCGTCAAGGAGGCCGAAGCGCACGCCGAAGAGGATAAACTGCTGCGCGAACTCGTGGAAACACGCAACCAGGGCGAATCGCTGATTTACGCCACCGAGAAGTCTCTCAAGGAGCTGGGTGACAAGGTCGACGAGGAGACACGCAAAGGTATCGAGGAGGCGAAAGAACCGCTCGTGGAGGCCATCCGGGGCGACGACCTCGATGTGCTAAAGGAGGCCACCGAGGCGTACATGACCGCTTCGCAGGTGGTCGGCCAGCAGATGTACCAGCAGGCGGCCGAGGAGGCAGCGCAGCAGGCTCCAGAGGGCCAAAAGGACGCTGCTAGCGACGATAACGTCGTCGATGTCGACTACGAGGAAGTCGACGAAAAATAGCCGGGAAAACGCTATATCCTGCAGCGTCATCCACTCGGGGATGGGCGTTGGCGACGATATCCGGACCGCTCATGAAACGTCCCGGATTGAACGCCAGCTGAAACGTATCACCTCTGCGGCACCAGACCGGCGCATACTGCTGGTGCAGGGCCTGCACGACCGCTTCGTGCCAGCGCTGGTGCCAAAGTTCCTGCCGCAGGTGACCCGGTTGCTGGCCGACGAGACTCCCGCCGTGCGGCACCAGACGGTGCTGCTGCTGATCCACCTGTTCGAGCTGCATCCTGACGACTTCGGCGCGGCGGTCGGCCCGCTGGTGGGAATGATTCAGGATTCCCGTATGGAGAACCGCAGCGACACGCTGACGCTGCTCGACACGATTGCCCGGCAGCAGCCTCGGGCGGTGCTGCCGCACCTGGCCAAGCTGGTGAAGCGGCTAGATGACCCGACGCCGGGCGTGCAGGCGCCGCTGATGCAGGTGCTGATGGCCCTGGGTCGCCGTTCACCTGCTGCGGTCACGGCGCAGCTGGCGAAGCTGCTAGACCCGCGCAGGACGCAGGCGTGCCGCGACGTTCTGGAGATGCTCGCGGCGATTTCCGCCGAGCAGCCGAAGGGACTCGCGCGCGCGGCGCCGCGACTAATCAAGCTGCTGGGGAGCAAGGACCGCCAGATCCGGGATTCAGCGACGAAGCTGCTGGTAGCAGCGGGGCAGGCGGGGGTCGTGTCGGTTTCCAAGTTGCTGCTGCGGACGCTGACCGGACGCAAGGTAAATCCCGAGGCGCGGTTGCAGTCCATCCTGCTGGCACAGCAGCTGGCAGAGCGCGACCCTGCGCCGTTCGGTCCCGCCGTCAAGCACCTGGCGCGCGACCTGAAGCATCGCCGCTGGAAGATTCGCGAGCAGGCAGCGCTGCTGCTGGGGACCATGGGTCGCAATGACATGGGGCTAGTGAAGGACGGCATCCCGGCGCTGTCTCAGGCGCTCAACGACGATGATGACTTGGTGCGCACCGCCGCTGTGCGGGCAATGGAGCAAATTCAGGTCTCCTCGCTCGACTACACCGCGCTGCGGAAGGCGTCGGAAGCGCTGCAATCGGCCAAGTTCGTGATTCGCTCGGTACGCAACCTGGGAATCGGGGTGGGGCAAGCGGACAAGCTTGTCAGCGACGCGCAGCGCTCCTATAACCGGGGCCAGTACCAGCACTGCATCGACTACGCCTCGCGAGCGGAGAAAATAGCATCGCGCGCCGAGAAGGAGAGCGAGAAGGTGGGAGCGGCGCTGACCCGTGCCGAGAACACGCTGCAGTCCATTGAGCACAAGGGGGTCGTGGTCGACGAGGCGGAGAAGTTGCTGGCGCAGGCGGAGAAACTGCTGGCACGCCACCGCTATAAGGAAGCGCGCAAGCGGGCCGAAGAGGCGCTTGAGGTTGCGCAGCGGCTGCTGGGCGAGGCCCAACCCGACGTGGTGCTCAGGGCCCGCCTGGAGCAGCAGCTGCAGCCGGAGGTGTGGAACAGCTTCCCGGTGCGGCTGGAGAACCAGGGTGGCGCAGTAGCGCGCGCAATCACGCTGGGTT
>JAKURS010000110.1 GCA_022449705.1 Candidatus Poseidoniia archaeon
ATGCCCGTCCTGGTGCTGCAGCCCCTCGCCGTTGAGCGTCGTGCGGCCGGCGGTCGCGCCGAGCAGGAACCCCTTGGCGCGCGAGTCAGCCGCGCACCAGATGGCGTCGCCGACGCGCTGGAAACCGAATATCGAGTAGAAGATATAGAACGGGATGGTGTGCTCGCCGAAGCTGGAATAAGCGGTGCCGGCGGCCGTGAAGGAACTCATCGCGCCCGCTTCGGAGATGCCTTCTTCTAGAATCTGTCCGTCCTCCGCCTCGACGTAAGATAACAACATTTTTGCATCGACCGGGGTGTAGTCCTGCCCCAGCGCGTTGTAAAGCTTGAACTTGCTGAAGAGCGCTTCCATCCCGAAGGTGCGCGCCTCGTCTGGCACGATCGGGACAATACGCTTGCCGAATTCCCCGGACAGCATCAGGTTGCGCATCATCCGTACGAACGCCATCGTGGTCGAGACTTTCCGCTTGCCACTCCCGCCGTCGAACTCGCCGTAGGCCTCGCGCTTTGGAAGCGCGATTGTTGTCACGGTGCGGCTGCGCTGTGGTATGTAGCCGCCCAGTTCGTCGCGATGCGACAGCAGGTACTGCACCTCCTCGCTGTCGTCCGGCGGCAAGTAGTATGGGAACTCATCCAGCTCCGCGTCAGGAATCGGCAGCTCGAGCAGGTCGCGGAAGAATTTCAGGTCTGGCGACTCGAGCGCCTTTTTCTGGTGGGTAATGTTGCGCGCCTCGAAACCGCCGCCGAGAGCCCACCCCTTCACCGTCTTTGCCAGGATAGCGGTCGGCGCACCCTCGTGCTCAGTTGCCGCTCTGTAGGCCGAGTAGAGCTTCTGTGCGTCGTGGCCGCCGCGCCGCATTCGCGTCAGCTTGTCATCGGGAATACCCGCTACGAGATGCTGTAGCTCCGAGCCGAAGAACTGCTCGCGAATGACATCGGCCGATTCGATTGCGAATCGCTGGTAGTCGCCATCGAGCGTTTCTTCCATGCGTGCCAGCAGCAATCCGTCGCGATCGCGCGCCAGCAAAGGGTCCCAGTCGCTCCCCCAGATGACCTTGATAACGTTCCAGCCCGCGCCGCGGAATCTGGCTTCCAGCTCTTGGATAATCTTACCGTTGCCGCGCACCGGACCGTCAAGCCGCTGCAGGTTGCAGTTCACTACGAAGATTAGGTTATCCAGCTTCTCGCGCGCCGCCAGAGTCAGGGCGTGCAGCGTTTCCGGCTCGTCACATTCTCCGTCGCCGGGGAAGGCCCAGACACGCGATTTGCTGGTATCGGCAATTCCACGCGCGTGAAGGTAGCGGTTGAAGCGTGCCTGGTAGATGGCGTTGGTAGGTCCGAGTCCCATCGAGACAGTCGGGAACTCCCAGAAGTCCGGCATCAGCCGTGGATGCGGGTAGGACGAGAGCCCGCCGCCGGCGACCTCGCGGCGGAAGTGGTCCATCTGTGTTACGCTCAATCGCCCCTCGAGGAAGGCACGCGAATAGATACCGGGCGAGGCGTGGCCTTGGAAATAGACCAGGTCGCCTGCGCCATTTTCCTTGCCGCGGAAGAAATGGTGGAATCCGATCTCGTAGAGGCTCGCCGCCGAGGCGTAGGTGGAGATGTGGCCGCCAATACCCTTGTGGGTCTTGTTGGCGCGCGAGACCATCATCGCCGCGTTCCAGCGAATGATGCGCCGGATGCGCCGCTCAATTCCTTCGTCGCCCGGATAGGAGGCGTCGGCGCTGGCGGGAATGGTGTTGACATAGGGTGTGTTTAGCACCTCGGGAATCGCGACGCCCAGTGCCTGTGCAGCTTCAAGCAGCCTGTAGAGCAGGTTGCGCGCGTGGTTGCCGCCGCCCTCCGCAACTACTGCCTCCAGCGACTCAATCCACTCGCGCGTCTCCTGTGGGTCGCGGTCGGGCAGCTGCTGCGTGAAGTCCCTCCGCATCAGAATTTCGGGCGACGCTAGTGCAGTTAAAAGCGTTGGTCGTTGAAGAAGTGCGCCAGCCGCCGAGGCTCGCGCGGCTGCTCCAAACGCTGGTGGTAGGTGTAGGCGACCAGTAGCGGGAACGCTAGCGACGCCTCACCCCACACCATCACTTCCTCGATTTCGCGATCGTTCTTGCCCCACGAAATCGCCTCGCGCAGCGTCGACCCCGAAAGGCCACCATCGCGCACGTCGGCGACCGAAAGCTGGATGCCAAAGCGATGCCGGTTCGGCGCATGCCCCAGCATCTCTGCCATAACAACCGCGTCCTGCGCATAGTTCTTGGGGACGCCTCCACCGACGACCAGCAGCCCGGTATCGCCGGCAGATGCCTTGAGCTCGGCCAGTTCATGGAAGTCGCGAATGGAATCAATCCCGACGCTCTGCTCCAGCCCCCGCTGTGCCTGTTGCATCACGAGTCCCACGCCTACCGAGCAGTCGTTGAGCGCCGGGACAAAGATGGGCACATGCATTTCGAAGGCGGCCTGCAGCACCGAGTCCTGCACGCCCTCCGCCCTTGTGAGCCAGCGGCCACACGCGTTGAGGAAGGCGCG
>JAKURS010000111.1 GCA_022449705.1 Candidatus Poseidoniia archaeon
GACGCATGTGCTGCTGACCAACGACCCGGCAGGCGTCGGGCCTTTGCGGGCGCGGGTCTCGAACGCGGTAGCGGCCGCGGTCTTATAGAGGAACACCTAAGGCTGCCTATTTGGCGCAGTGTCTCCGTCAGTCAGAACAGCTGGTTTGTCGTGATTCGCTCCCCGAGAGTGGGGTGGCAGTCCGGTTGGCAGCGAAGTGGAAAATCAGACCCCATGAAGAAACATCCGGCACTCAAGTGTAGAGCGCGCACCAAGAGTGGATGCCCCTCCCAGAAGTCCCCCGTAGCTGGTAAGAAAACCGGTGCCGCCGCAGACAGGAGGTTCCTCATCTGCCAGTACCAGCCGCAGCACATGGGCAAGATTGACCGCAACCTGCCCGACTTCCCGCCTTCGCTTCTCGCTCGGTTGTCGCCACGAGTGCGAGAGCTCACCCAAGAGGCGGCCTGGAATGTGCAGAAGGCCATGCTATAATGAGACCACACAGTCCATTTCTTGTCTTCTCTCGCTACACGAGCCGTACCCACACACCTCTAAAAACGGTAGATCACTTACCCCCGTACGCCGCCCCCCTCACTCACGCCCAGCCGCGCCGCCGCCTCGCGCTCCGGCCGCCGTATATTGGGTCCCGCTTTGGTGTTGACGAAGCGCCGCTCGCGATTGGGGTTGCGCCAGCTGCGCACGCCGTGCGTCGTCGAGCCCGTGTACATGATCACCGTCCCGGCCGCCCCCTGCATGTGCTTGACCTGCGGCATGTCGCAGCTGGTTTGCTTCGGGCGCGGCAGCGGCAGCCGCGCTTTGTGGCTTCCGGGGATTAACATCAGTCCGCCGTCGCCAGTCGCCGTCTCGACGTCTTGGAGCAGCCAGCCGATGTTCACCTGCTCCGTACGAGGCTGGCCGTCCCGGAAATGATAGTTATGGCCGGCGCCGTAAAACCAGCCGCCGTGCAGGGGCTGGCCGGCCGCCCCATCTCGGCTGACGATGGTGTAGCAGGTCGTCATTACGAAGCCCGGGTCGATCATCCACTTCAGCCGCGCGTTCACGAGCGGATTGTCGATCATGCGTCGAAAGCCATCGCTGAAGGGTGAGGGATGGGTCCAGGTCTGCGAGACGCGCTCTTCGTTGCAGCGCGTGCCCGGGGCCGGGGCAATGAGCTGCGAACAGCCCTCGTACTCCGGGTACTCGCCCACGATGCTGCTCGAGAGGCCAACCGGCCGACGGCTGGCTTCGGCGAAGGGCGAGTCGAGCGCTGCGTTGCACTGCGCTAACCACTGGCGGTCCATCACGCCAGGCAGCGCCAGGTAGCCTCTTAGGTCCCAGAACCACACCTCCTCGTGGTCCGGAGCGTCCGGCCGCGTGTTGACGCCCAGCAGCGACGGCGCCAGCTGCTGCTCGTTGCTGAGGGGCTGGCCGTCGTGGCCGAGGCCGCGTGGTGGGCCGGCCACCAGCGCTCGGCGCGCCGGCGTGAGCTCGTCCAGCCAGCTGTCCACACCCGGCGCGCCGTGGCCGAAGGCCCCCCCAGGGTAGCGGGAGTCGTCGCAAAAGATGCACTCCTGCAGCGAGCCGCCCGGGGCGGCGGCGCCGACCAGCGTGGTGGCAACCGCGAGCAGACAGTCGCCAGCGCGGAGCTGCACGCGCTCCGTCGCCCCGAGCTCCTCGGCGCGCGCCATGCTCGGGGGCGGCTGGACGTTGGCCTTGTGCGACGCGGGGCACACCACCACGCAGCTGTCGCCCACTGCCCACAGCGCGCGCAGCCCCCAGACGCACACCTGGTCGGGCCGGCTGGTCGTGTCGTAGCCCAGCCGGCGCTGCTCATCCACCGTCAGATCATTGGCCCACTGCCCCTCTTCGGTCAGGCGGCGCGACGGCCGGTCCAGCTCAAACTTGGTCGTGTGGAACTCCTGTTCTTTCCCTTCGGTGCCGTCGTACGCAGCGCGGTACCACAGTGGTAACTCCCCGCCAGCCAGCTGATCAATCGCAGCCAGCAGGTCCGGATGCTCAGCCAGAGCGGCGGGTGTGGCGTGCGCCGCTGCCGGCGCGCCGAGCAGGCCCGGGAGGAGGATATAGCCGTCGAGCTCGAAGGCCCACCTCTGCTCCTCGGTCATCAGCGCCATGGGCCCGCATTGGCCGCCGCGATCTCTTCGCCAGAAAGTGCCCCCTTGATGACGGTGTAACCGTGGACATCGAAGAGGTATTTTTCCGTTTCGGTCATGAGGTAACCCCTTTCTTTCACAATATGTTAGAAAATGACCAGAACCTTGCTTGCCCTCAAGCACCCCTCAAACACGGATAAAGCGTGAAAAAACATAGGCTATTTGCGCCACCGGAGGAAACGCCGGAGTCCTATCCCTCGTCCACGCTAGCCTTGACACGCCCCCCTTGACGATCTGGGACATATGTCCAAATAGCCTCCACGTGCCTCTTCCCATGGGACGGAGCAAGCTTGCTGCCT
>JAKURS010000112.1 GCA_022449705.1 Candidatus Poseidoniia archaeon
TGCCAACAATCGTGGCGTGGGGTATCATCACCGGCATCTTCGGGATACTTATGCGACTCATCCGCGACGCAGCCGCCAACTCGAAGAACCCTGCCATGCAGGTAGTGGGCGCTATCTTCGCCTTCATCGCCGAAACGGCGTGGTGGATTACCACCTTCTTCATCATCCCCATGATTGTGCTCGAAGGCAAGGGCGTCCGCGATGCCTTCAACTCGAGCAAGGGTCTGTTCGTGAAGACCTGGGGCGAGAACATCACCAGCGGCCTTGGCGTGGGCCTCATCGGCTTCCTGCTGGTGCTGGTCGCGTTCGCGGTCGGCATCCCGCTGATACTGCTCGGCCTCGTGCTGCCCGGCATCATCGCCATCGTCGTGCTGATGCTGCTCGCCATCCTCTGGACCAACACTGCTGAGGTGGTGGTGGTCGCGGCGCTCTACGAGTTCGCCAAGACCGGCGAGATGCCCGACCTCGACGGCGCCGGCAAGCAGGTGCAGGAACGCCTCGGCTGGGAAAACGAGTCGCCCGAGATGCAGGCGTGGCGCGAAGGCAGCGCCTGAAGCCTTAAGCCCGCGAGCGCTCCCCCGCCAGCATGGACCGCATCGTGGTCGGCATGAGTGGCGCCTCCGGCATCGCCTACGGGGTGCGGTTGCTCGAAGCGCTGAAGGAGCAGCCGGTCGAGACCCACTTTGTCGCGACCGACTCGGCGCGGCTGGTGCACCAGCACGAGTGTGACGGCGACTGGGCTGACATCGAGGCGCTGGCCGACGTAGTGCATGGCAACTCCGACGTCGCCGCCTCGATTGCCTCCGGCTCGTTCCGCGCGCGGGCTATGGTCATCATCCCCTGCTCGATGGACACGCTCGGCAAGCTCGCCGCCGGGGTGAACGACAACCTGCTGACGCGCGCCGGTGCGGTGATGCTCAAGGAGCGTCGGCCGCTGATACTGGTGCCGCGCGAGACACCCTTCAGCCACATCCATATCGAGAACATGCTGCGGCTCTCGACGGCAGGTACCATCATCGCGCCCGCCGCGCCGGCGTTCTATAACCGGCCGCAGAGCTTGGACGACAACGTCAATTTCATCGCCGGCCGGGTGCTCGACCTGCTCGGCCTCGACGCAGACCTGTTCGCGCGCTGGGAAGGCGGTTAGACCCTCAACATTTCCGGCTCGCTCTCGAGCGGCTTGCGCCCGCGGTAGCCGTCGTCGAGTGGGTGCCAGTACGCCACTTCGGGCTCGCCCAGCTTGTAGCAGAGAAACACCACCTCGACACCGCGCTGCGCATGAAAGTCGATGAGCCCGATGGCGGGGTCTTTCACCTCGACCCCGTGCCGCGCCAGCGCCTCGAAGAGCCGCTTCAGCTCCACCAGGTTTTCGTCGAGCCGCGCCTCCAGCTCGACGCAGTCGCGCGCTGACCCTCCGCCCCGGGCTTCCTGCTCGACCTCGATGAGCAGCTCCTCCAGCTGCTCCCGCTCAGCGTGCCGGTCCGCCAGCGCCGTCAGCAGCGGCCGCAGCGCCGGCAGCATCGCGTTCGCCTCGCGTGTGGTGAAAAGCCGCACAGTGTTTGACTGCACGGGAGCTCCTATCCCGGGGGGAGATTTAGAGCATGTGGCGGGTGGAGCCCGGCAAACCAGTCGCAAGTTCCGATGCGGGCCCGCCCGGCTTCCACGAGCGATTTCTCGGCAAACACTCATAACTCCTGCCAGCGTGCCGCCGCTGTTTCTGCATGGGCATTTCATTCGACCACCCCGATACTTTCGTGCGGCGGCATATCGGGCCGGCGCCAGCCGACGTCCCGGAGATGCTGGCGGAACTGGGCTGCGCGACGCTGGACGAGCTGGCCGACGCGGTCGTGCCAACCGACATTCGCCTGGTGGGGGCGCTTGATCTGCCGCCGCCGCTTTCGGAGAGCGAGGCACTGGCACGGCTGCGCGCACTCGCCGGGCGCAACGTGGTGGCGCGCAGCTACCTTGGGATGGGCTACTACGGCACCATCACGCCACCGGCGTTGCGGCGCAACCTGCTCGAAAACCCGGGCTGGTACACCGCGTATACACCCTACCAGCCGGAAATCGCGCAGGGACGGCTCGAGGCACTGCTCAACTTCCAGACCATGGTCTGCGACCTTACGGCGATGGAAATCTCCAATGCGTCGCTGCTCGACGAAGCGACCGCCGCCGCCGAGGCGATGGCAATGGCGTACAACGCTGCACACGGCAACCGCGCCACCTTTCTCGTCGCCGCCGACTGCCATCCGCAGACCATCGCGGTCGTGCGCACCCGTACCGCTCCCTTGGGGCTGCGCGTCGTAGTCGCCCCGCCGCCGGAGATGGAGTTCGACGACGGCGTTTTCGGCGTGCTGCTACAGTATCCCGCCACCGATGGCGCGGTCTGCGACTACGCGGGCGTGGTCGCCGCGGCGCACGATGCGGGCG
>JAKURS010000113.1 GCA_022449705.1 Candidatus Poseidoniia archaeon
TCTCCAGCTCGAGCAGCACGGCCTCGCAGCCGCTGCAGTATGACGTGGAAACGGGCAACAAGTACTCGTTCGTGTTCCACGCGCGCGGACCGATTGGCAGCGCCTCCATTGGCGGTGTCGAGGTGGTACGCACGCTGCACTACGGCTTCTTCATCATGCGCGAGGGGCCAGTCCAGCAGGAAATATTCCCCAGCGAGACCGCGACGACCACCTTCTTCGTCAAGAACATCGGGACGCTGGCCAACATACTGCAGGTCACGCCTGAGCTGAAGCAGATGGGCTACACCTCGCTCTGGCAGATACACGTCTCGGCGAGTGCGGCCAACGGCGCCCCCATCTCGACCGACAGCAGTGGTGGTACCACTAGCGTGCCACTGGATGCGGACGGCAACGCACGGCTCGCCATGGTAGTCGAGGCCCCGGATTTCAACTGGGATACCAACGAGCCGCTCAGCAATCGTAAGCTGACGCTCTACATCAACCCGTACGACACTGGTGCTCAGGCTGCGATAGCCGAGCCGCCCGGCAAGGCCAAGTTCTTCATCCGGCCGCCGCAGTTCTCGCTCACTGAAATCGAGCTGAACCGCGTGGCGGTGCAGGACGGTGACCCGGCCGGCATCGAAATCCGGGTGACGGCGGTCAATGACGGCAACTACGCCAAGGACGTGCAGGTCTACTTCCTGGTCTACGACCCCAAGGATGGAGACCGGTACAAGAACTGGTCCATCGGCACCACCCGGGCGACGCAGATAGGCAGCACCATCATACCCAAGATGGAGCCCAAGCGCGTGCTCGAAGCGGCTGGTGAGGATTCGTCCTATACCGCCTCCTTTACCTGGACCGAGCCATACGTGCCCGAGAAGGGTGCCGACCGCGGCGATGGCGGTGACTACTACGACGTTCAGGTGTTCGCCTGGATTAATCCAGACCAGAACGAGGACGACGTGGGCGTCATCAAGCCGTGTGGTAGCAACAATGCCTGCGACGAGTACGACAACAAGAAGGACGACAACCTGATCTCGACCGAGGTCAGCGTGGTGGCTGCTACCAGCACCTCCCCGTCGTTCGTGCTGGGCCTGGCGGGCCTGGCTGGCGCCGCCTTCCTGGCGTCGCTCGGTGTCGCACTGCGCCGCCGCGAAGAAGAAGACTAGGCGCTCCAACGCGGCCAACCGGGGGGTCCTGCGGGGCCCCCAACCATGCCCCAGCGTGAGCCTTAACCCGCGCCGCGCTCGCCCCCAGTGATGAGCGGGCTGTCATTCCTGCTGCTGCTGCTGGCGGCCACGGTGTTGGTCAGCGGACTGCGGGCACACATGTATGCAGCGCAGGCGCTGGTGCTGGCTAACTTTGCGCTCTTCGCAGCGTGGTGGCTGGCGGGCATGCCGGTGGCCACCTGGCTGGAGCTGGGCTTTCGCCCCGGGTACCTGACAGAGCCCGGCTTCGCGTGGGTGACACTGCTTACCGCCATGTTCCTGCACGCCGGGCCGCTGCACTTGCTGATGAATATGCTGGTGCTGCTGCTGCTCGGCGCGCCGTTCGAGGAGCGCATCGGTACACGCCGGCTGCTTATCGTCTTCTTCGTGGGCGGGCTGCTCGCGTCGCTTGGCAGTGGGTTGCTGGCGCTCTGGCAAGGACAGGGCGGCATCCATATCGGCGCCTCGGGGGCGGTCTTCGCAGTGATGGGCGCCTTCGCGCTGCTCTATCCGCGCGACGAAATCCCGATGCTGCTGGGGCCGCTCTTCCTGCCGCGCGTGCCAGTAATTCTGGCGGCGCTGGTGTTCATGGGTGGCGAGACCGCCTATGTTGCCGCCGGTATCAGCGACGGCGTGGGGCATACCGCGCACGCCGCTGGTTTCGTAGCCGGGGTCTTCATGGCACCGCTATTGCGGCCGCAGCCCGCCTCGGTCGCGCAGATGGCGAGTCTGGAGCATCTGGCACCGCTTGTAGGCGCTGATGAGGAGCTGCGCCATGCCATGGCGGCGGACGAGCCGGAGCTGCGTGCGGCGTGGCTGGAGCGATTCCGGGAACGCGCGCATTGCCCGGAGTGTGGTGCCGCCGTAAACGCTGCAGATGACTGCCCGACCTGCGCCGCCATCCTGGCTCAGGGATTGACGTAGAGCGAGTCGTAGAAGACGACCATGAATATGGTCGCGACAATGCAGGTAATCATCATCACTGGCAGCCCCACCCGCATCCACTCGGCAGTCGTAATCTTGTGACCGCCGCGTTCGCTGATGGATACAGTCATCACGTTGGCCGAGGAACCGATGGGGGTGGCGTTGCCGCCGAAGCCGCATCCCATCGCCAGTGCCCAGAAGAGCGGGGCGGTGTTGATGTCGCCCAGCTCGCCCAGCTTGTGGATGACCGGAATCATGGCGGCGGCGAAGGGGATGTTGTCGATAATCGCCGATGCGATAGCGGAGACCCAG
>JAKURS010000114.1 GCA_022449705.1 Candidatus Poseidoniia archaeon
CGCGAAGCCCGGTCTCGGCGGCCATCTGCTGAGCGACAAGTCCACCACTACCGTGGCGGACATGCGCGAGTCGGTTCCGTGGGTCTCGCTCTTCTCGCCCTTCCCGTTCCATTCGGTCTATTCGGTCGAGGACCATCGCAAGCACATCGACTGGGCAATGACCGTGAACCCCGGGGCAATCATCTCGGTGAAGGTCTCGACGCCGATTGACGTCGACATGGTCGCCGTGGGGTCATACTACGCCGGCGCGCACGTTTTCCACATGGATGGCAGCTACGGCGGTACCGGCGCCGCGCCGGAGATTGCGAAGAAGAACATTGCGATGCCGATCGAGCTCGCCATACCGAAGGTGCACCGGCACCTCGAGCAGGAAGGCATCCGCGATGAAATCACGCTGATTGCCAGCGGCGGCGTGCGCACCGCCTGGGATGTCGCCAAGGCGATTGCCCTTGGCGCTGACGGCTGCGTGCTCGGCACGTCGGAGCTCGTCGCGATGGGTTGCACCCGTTGCGCCAACTGCGAGCGTGGCCGCGGCTGCCCGTTCGGCCTGACGACCACTGACCCGGAGCTGAAGGAGTGGGTGCACCCCGACTGGGGTGCGCAGCGGGTCGGCAATCTCTACGGTTCTTTCCAGTGGCAGCTGCGCGATATCCTGCGCAAGCTTGGCCTCAGGTCGATTGCAGAGCTGCGTGGCCGCCGCGACCTGCTGCGCTACATCCCGGAGGAGTTCGAGGCGTGAGCCGCGACGCCTGGATTGGAGCGGTGACGCGTAGCCGGGAAGCGCTGCCGCATGCACGCCCGCCGGCGGATAACGCCGCCGAGGGCGGTTGTGGAGTCATCGGCTTCGCGTCGACCGTTCCCGTAGCGGGCCGCCACCTGCTGCAATCGCTGGAGCAGATGCGCAACCGCGGCAACGGCAAGGGTGGCGGCATCGCTGCCGTGGGCCTCGACCCGGTGCAGTTCGGTGTTGATGCGGAGACGCTGGAGCGGGACTACCTGCTCGCCGTGGCATACCTTGACGCATCTGTCCGCGAAGAGGTGGAATCGCTTGTCAGGAATGCCTACGAGGTGGACCACGTCCACGAGTTCCCCGTCAGTGACAACTGGGGCAGCATCGAGGGGCTCGAGGTGCGGCCGCCGGACGTCTCGGTCTATTTCGTGCGCCCCCGTGCCGGGATGCTGGCAACCTTCGCCGAGGCAGTCGAGCTGCCGCACGGGCTGCCGCCGACCGAGCGCGAGGTAGCCGATGAGTATGTTTTTCAGACCTCGTTCCGGCTCAACGCCAAGTTCTACGCCGGCGACCGGGGGACGCAGGCTCTCGTCCTGAGCCACGGCCGCAACCTGCTGGTGCTGAAGATGGTTGGCTATGGTGACGACGTCATCCGCTGCTACAAGCTCGAAAACCTGGATGCGCATGTCTGGATTGGCCACCACCGCTATCCCACGAAGGGCAAGGTGTGGCACCCCGGTGGCGCGCACCCCTTCGTTGGCTTGAACGAGGCGCTGGTTCACAACGGGGACTTCGCCAACTACGAGTCAGTCTGTGACTACCTGGCGCAGCGCGGGCTGCGGCCGCTGTTCCAGACCGACACCGAGGTTTCAGTGCAGGTATTCGACCTGCACCATCGCCTCTACGGCTACCCGCTCGAGTGGGTAATCGAGTCACTGGCGCCGACGACCGAGCGCGACTTCACGCTGCTGCCACCCGACAGGCAGGAGCTCTACGGCCAGCTGCAGGCGACCCACATCCACGGCTCTCCCGACGGTCCCTGGTTCTTTATCATCGCGCAATCGGTCCCTGACGCGTGGCGGCTCATCGGTATCACCGACACCAGCATGCTGCGTCCACAGGTTTTCGCGCTGCAGGAGGGCGAGGCGCAGATTGCGTTCGCCGCGTCCGAGAAGCAGGTAATCGACGCGGCGCTCGAGTCGCTGGCGCGCGAGGACGGCCGCTTCTGGCCTCGCGCCGACCGCTACTGGAACGCGCGCGGCGGGTCGCATACCGACGGCGGCGCGTTCATCTTCTCTGTCGTCCCCGACGGCGACAGCTTCCGGCTGCAGTGCACCAACAAGTTTGGCGAGCGCATCACTCTCGGCGACGCGCCACATCCGCATACGCTCGTGCATGAGGAGGCGAGCGAGGCTGGCGTCACCCCGGACGCGCCAGCGGAGGAGGCGTTCGCCGCCTTCCGGGAGGCGGTGCCGGAGTGGGGCTATGGAGAACTGCGCGGCTTCCTGCACCAGGTCGAAAAACGGCCGCGCTACGAGGCGGTCGCGCTGCTGACTTTGATGCTCGACCGGCGCTACCCGACCGGCCGGCTGCGCCGCAGTTCGCTGCTGGCACTGGTTGATGAGTCACTCGAGCGGATGCTCGGTTCTGTAGCTGCTGATGAGTGCGATGC
>JAKURS010000115.1 GCA_022449705.1 Candidatus Poseidoniia archaeon
TTCATGCACTGCCTGCCCGCCGAGCGGGGGCGCGAGGTGACTGACGCGGTGATGGAGGCCGATTACTCGATTGTCTTCGACCAGGCCGAGAACCGGCTGCACGTCCAGAACGGCATCATGGCCTGGCTGGTGGCCAATGGCGATTAGGACCATCGGCGTCGTCGGTGCCGGACAGATGGGCGCCGGCATCGCGCAGGTGGCGGCTGCCACCGGCCGCGACGTCATCCTGCAGGATATCGCGCCGGAGTTCGTCGAACGCGGCATGGCGACCATTCGCGGCAGCCTAGACAGATTCGTTGCGAAAGGCAAGCTGCCCGCCGACGAAGCAGAAGC
This sequence comes from Candidatus Poseidoniia archaeon, assembly GCA_022449705.1. Taxonomy (GTDB): domain Archaea; phylum Thermoplasmatota; class Poseidoniia; order MGIII; family CG-Epi1; genus UBA8886. The sequence continues at coordinate 334 of JAKURS010000115.1, forward strand.
GATACGGGCACGCATCACGCCCAGCGTGGAGCAGGCGCCGCTGGCAAAGGCAGACCTGGTTGTCGAGGCCATTGTTGAGAACCAGAAAATCAAGCAGGAGCTTTTCGCCGCGCTGGGCCAGCTCTGCCCGCCCGGAACGATTCTCGCCTCCAATACCAGCAGCATCTCCATCACCGAACTGGGCAAGGCAAGCGGTCGGCCGGCGCAGTTCATCGGCATGCACTTCATGAACCCGGTGCCGCTGATGGAGCTGGTCGAGGTCATCCGCGGACGCGAGACTTCCGACGCCGCCTGCGAAACGGTGATGGAACTGGCGCGCGATATGGGAAAGACGCCGGTCGAGGCGAACGATTTCCCTGGTTTCGTCGCCAACCGCATCCTGATGCCGATGCTCAACGAGGCGTGCTACGCGCTGATGGAGGGCGTCGCCGAGGCGGAGGCGATTGATACAGTAATGAAGCTGGGGATGAACCATCCCATGGGACCGCTGGCGCTGGCAGACTACATCGGGCTCGACACCTGCCTCTCGATTATGGAAGTGCTGCATCGCGGTTTCGAGAACGAAAAATACCTTCCCTGCCCGCTGCTGCGCGAGAAAGTCGCGGCAGGCCACCTCGGTCGCAAGAGCGGCCGCGGGTTCTACGAGTACAGTTAGCGGTCGAGCTGGTTCTGGTACCAGCGTTTTACCAGCAACCGCACGATTTGCGACAGGTTGTAGCCCGACTCGCGGCAGAAGCTGGTAATTTCGTCGAACAGCTCCGCCTCGTCGTCGGGGATACGGGCATTGAGGTGCTTCATGCAAGGCAATGGGATGGAGTATTAATGCGTTACAGGTAACGCAATGTAACTAAAAAAGCCGCAAATTGCGCCAAACGATTAAATAGCTCCCCGTCGCGCTCTCGATATGGGTGAGAACAAGAAATCAGGCGTTATCGACAGCCTCGGCATCGGCGAAGCGGTGGATGACATCGCTGCTGCCGCCCGCAAGGCGGCCGACCTGGCCGAAGACATCACGCGCCGCGCGGCCGGCACTGCCACGACAGTGAGCGGACGGCTGGGCGGAGTAGTCGGCAGCGGCGTTATCGCTGGCGGAAACGTCGTCAAGGCGGGTAGTTCAATGGTTGACGCTGCCGGCTCGGTGGTCGTCTCGACGGGGAACGCCATCAAGGCTACCGCGCGCGCCGGCCACAAGACTGGCGACGCCATCAGGGTGGTCGGCAAGACCATCAAGCGGGTCACTGCCGCCGAGAAGAACTAGCGCAGCCGCAGCGTTGCCTCGCGGTCCGGCCCGAAGGAGAGCAGGCCAGCCGGGACCCCCAGCCGGCTGGTTAGGAATGTGATGAAGTCATTGACCTCCACCGGCAGGCTGTCCACTGCGGCCGCCGCCTGCCATTCCGCGGGCGAGAGTGCCGGCCAGCCCGCCAGCGTTTCGTAGATTGGCGTGCACTCGGCGAGCAGCGTCATCGAGGCGGGGAAATGCTCGAGGCGGCCGTGCGGGGTTTCGTAAGCGGTGCAGACCCGGATTTTGTCGAGGCCGCCCAGCACGTCAAGCTTGGTTATTGCCAGCTCGCTGAAGCCGCAGAGCCGCTGCGAGTGCTCGAGCATCACCATGTCTAGCCAGCCGCAGCGACGGGGGCGGCCGGTGGTGGTGCCGAACTCGCCCCCGACGTCGCGCATGTGCTCGCCGGTGGCGTCCTCTAGCTCGGTCGGGAAGGGGCCAGTACCGACGCGCGTGACGTATGCCTTGGTTACTCCCACGACGCGCTCGATGAGGCCGGGCGCAATCCCGGCGCCCTGCGCCATCCCGGCCGGAGTTGGACTCGACGAGGTTACGAAGGGGTAGATGCCGTGGTCGATGTCTATATGCACGCCCTGCGCCCCTTCGAGCAACACACCCCTGTCAAGCCGCTCGGCTATCGCGAGCGAGGCATTGCCGATGCAGCCCTTCAGTGTACGCCCCCAGCCAGCGGCAAGGTCGTAGAGCTGCTCCAGCTCTAACCGGTCGCCGGTGCCGTAGTAGTCGAGCAGTGCCTGCGTCCGCGGCACAACCCTCTCGAGCCGCTCGCGT
>JAKURS010000116.1 GCA_022449705.1 Candidatus Poseidoniia archaeon
ATCTTTGTGCGCTGTACGCTGGGCGAAGAGTATCCTGACAACCCCTGGATCGACATCGACGGCGGCTCATCTGACTGGCAGTGGGGTGGCGAACTGAATGACGATAATTCACCGGTGACGTGGAGTGACAGCAGCTCGCCCGGCGCGCTGAAGTCGCTTACCGACGCGCTCAACGGCGCACTGCAGGACGACCCGACTACGGAGGTCGATGAATACGGCGTCGAGATGGCGCGGCTGGAGCTGACGCTTGGCAGCGACTCGCAAGGCGTCCTGCGCCTCGACACGCTCGAAATCGAGTATGATGTCGAGCTGATTTTCACCGGTGAGGCCCTACGCTCAACGCTGCAGGGGTTGGTCAATCCCAACAGCGGGCTGGAGACGCTCGAGGCCGGAATCACGGTTTCGACCGGAACCGCCGGCCGCGTCACGCTCTCCGGGCTGGCGCTGCAAACCGCTGACGCCGACCTCGAAATCACGTCGCTCGCAGTAGTGAGCGGCGAGCTGCTGCAGGGCTCTGACGTCGTAATCTCGGCGCAGGTCGCCAATGACGGTGACGCACCGGCGCAGGTGGAGGTGCGCTTCTGGTACGATGAGGAGGACCAGGCGCACTACATCGGCAGCGCCACCACGCAGGTGGATAACGACGGCGACCCGGTCTCGCTCGGGACTACCTGGCGCGACCTCCCGGTCGGGGGGCACACGCTGATTGCGGTGATTGTAGCGTCGACCCCCGCTGACCGTGACGAGGCTGGAAACCGGCACACACTCGGTGTTTCGGTTGCGGCAGCCAACCCCGTTATCGAGGTTGAAACGTTTGAACTGGATGGCACGCCGGTGGAGGGGCAGGAAATCATGCTGACGGTGACGCTTGGCAACTCGGGCAACCGGTACGGGCTGGTGGACCTGTTAGTGTTTGAGGACGTGGCTGCCGGTGAGTTGGTGATGTTCCAGCCGGGGCTGCAGATCGCGGTTGATGGAAGTCTCACACGTGAGGGTGAATGGCTGGCTGACGCGAACGTTCAAAAGCTGATTCTCGTGGTACGTGATAACCAGACTGGCGTTGACCTGCTTGACCCGCCTCAGGAGCTGGACCTGCAGGTGCAGACGCTAGTCAGCTTCGTGGTGGAACAGGTGACGTGGGCCGACCTGGACGGTAACCCGCTCACCGTCTTTGCCGAAGGCACGGAAGCGGAAGCGACCATCACGCTGCTGAACAGCGGCACCTTTGACGTCCATGCCAGCGTCGAGCTGCGACTCGAGAAATCGGGTGAGGAGGCGATTGTGCCGCAGCCGGCCTACATCACCAACATTGGCTTCGAGGGTGGCGAGGCTATAATCATCAGTGAGGGGAACCTGCCCCGCTTCAGCTTCGACGGTGGCAGCGGCGGGCTAAAGATTGGCGACTGGGAGCTGGTGGTGAAGGTATCCAATATTATTGCCGACGACTCCAGTGCGCAGGAGCTGTGGGATGACAACCTGGAGTTCGAGGACCGCACCCATACGGTCGTGGTCGTCACTCCGCCCGATGTGAGTGTCAGCAGCTTCAGCTTCTCGCCGACAACGCCGAAGACGGGTGACACGGTCACCTTCACAGTCTCGCTCTTCAACTCTGGCGGCGCGCCGGTTTCCGGCACTCTCCGGCTCTACCAGAGCGAGATGGCGGCCGGTGTGGTACTGGTCTCGAGCAGTTTCAGCCTGCCGGGGGACGGCATGGAATCCTTCGATCTGGAGTGGACCGTCCCGCAGAACATGGCGGGTGATTTCGCCTTCACCGTCCAGGCGACCGACTTCTCACCTACAGAATCACAGAATGCCTTTAGCGAGGACAATGTCAATTCCGTGACCGTGAACATCGAGGGCACCGTCACCACGCGCCCTGGCACGGCCGATGAGGGACCCAGCTTGCTGGTGCCACTGGCAGTGGTGGGAGCGTTGCTGGGGGTACTGGGAGGCGCCTACTTCTTCTTCCAGCAGGGGCGAGACGAAGCGGACGAGAGCGAGGTCGAGGCACCGCCACCCTCCGCACCCGCCGCGCCTCCGGCCACCGGGACGGAAATGGCGCCACCTCCTGCACCCGTGCCGCCTGCACCGCCTCCTACAGCCGCGGCAGTGGTCACAATCCAGTGTCCCGGTTGCAGCACCCAGCTCAAGATTACCGACCCCCGACGGCCACTGACCGTCGCGTGTCCGGGCTGCCAGACCCACCTCAAGCTGGAGCAATAGCCGTATTTTTATAGCGCCCGCGCCACCTCACGGCAGAAGTGGTGGCGCAGGCCCATGCCATGCGCAGGCCTCGCGGGTTTAAGCGGATGCAGAAG
>JAKURS010000117.1 GCA_022449705.1 Candidatus Poseidoniia archaeon
GGACTTGCCCGTTCTATTGGGAATCTAAAATGAACTTAATGGATTGAACTCAGGGGACGCCGCCGTCATCGCGCTGCGCCGCCCGAGAAAACCCTAAACCCACCCGGCACTGCAACCCCGATGCGCCCATGGAATAGGATAATATAATCCGGGATTCGTAGAGGGTCCATGAAAACTATGACTTGCATGCAGCTAGGCGGAGCGTGCGACAGGGAATTCAGCGCCGAGACTTTTGGGGAAATCGCCGAGCTCAGCAAGGCGCATGGTTCAGAAATGTTCCAGAGCGGGGACGAAGCCCACATTCAGGCAATGGAGGAGATGATGGAATTGATGAAGGACCCCGAAGCCATGGGCAAGTGGTTCGAATCGAAAGAGGAAGAATTCGACGCCTTGTCTGAAGACAGTTAATCGCAGCGGCAATGCGCTCGCCAGCTTCAGCCCGCGCCGTCGCTGGCCGCCTCTGTCGCCGCCGTGGCCGTCATCGCGCTGCGCCGCCGGCGCTGATTTAGTCTCTCTACTTACGTAAGCGTAAATCCTTATCAAACAAGTACAGGCGCTACAGGCTAAAGATATTAAAAAACCGGCCACTCGCGCGCCATGTCGTCGCGTCGTCGCGGTCGCCGCACGCAGCAGATGGAGACTATCGCCCGCGAGCGCATCGCCCACCTGCTGGAGCAGGCGGAGCGCTGGGCGCTGGAGGGGCGGCAGGACGACGCCAACCGCTGCGCGCAGCTGGCGCGGCTCATTGGCAAGCGCTACCGGCAGAAGCTGACGCGCGAGCAGCGTTTGCGCGTCTGCCGCGGCTGCGATGGATTCCTGGGTCCGGCGACGACACGCGTGCGGCTCTCGCGCAAGGGGTGGCGCACTACCACCTGCTTGCAGTGCGGGCGCGTCTACCGGCAGCTGCTGAGGCCGAAATGAGCCCAGCGCGTACCCGTTTGCTCGATTACCTGGAGCGGCGCGGTTACCTGAATACTCCCGCGGTGCGGGCGGCGATGGATTCGGTCGACCGCGCCGCGTTCGTTCCCGAGCGGCAGAAATACGCGGCGTGGGACGACACGCCGCTGCCCATCGGGCGCGGGCAGACCATCTCTGCACCGCACATGGTAGTGATGATGCTGGAGGAGCTGCAACCGCGGCCGGGCCAGCGGCTGCTGGAGGTCGGCGCTGGCTGCGGCTACCACGCGGCGGTCGCGGCCGCCATGGTCGCGCCGGACGGCGAGGTGCATACCGTCGAGCGCATTCCGCAGTTGGTGAAGCTGGCGCGCGCCAATCTTGCGGCGGTCGCGAACGTGACGGTGCACCACGCCGATGGCTCGCTGGGGCTCCCCAAACTGGCGCCGTTCGACCGCATTATGGTTACCTGCGGCGCGCCGCGCCTGCCGGGACCGCTGCGTGAGCAGCTTGCCATGCAGGGCCGCATAGTGGTGCCAGTTGGCGGCCGCACACTACAGGAACTGCTCGTAATCGAGCGCGACGGTGATGACTGGCGCGAAGCGCGGCAATCCGGCGTCGCGTTTGTCCCACTCATCGGGAAACATGGATACAAAGATTAAATAGTGGTGGTCGAGAAAAATAGAATGCAGAATCGCGAACTTCAGCTCGACTCAATAACCTTGCGTTCCAGCTCGGTTTGGTAATCTTCCAGCGCGGCCACAATTCCATCATTGCCAAGCGCCAGGATGCGCGCCGCCAGCAGCGCCGCGTTCTCGCCGCGACCGAGTCCGACCGCGGCAACCGGGACGCCGGGTGGCATCTGCACTACTGAGAGCAGCGAGTCAAGGTTGCCGGGCGAGCTGTCGGACGTACACGGGACGCCAATGACCGGCTTGCGCGTATGCGCCGCGACGACGCCGGGAAGCGCCGCCGAGAGGCCGGCAATGGCGATGAACACTTGCGCACCGGAATTCTCGACAAGGTCGACCACGCGCCCGGGCGTGCGGTGCGCCGACGCAACGTGCGTCGCGTAGTCGATGCCGAGCTGCTTGAGCACCTGCTCCGCCTTCGCTGCCACCGGCTTGTCGCTGGCCGAGCCGAGCAGCAGCACCACGCTTGCCATGCGGCGCCAATGCGCGCTGTATTAAGGATTGGCCGCTGCCCTTCGCCGCGGGCTTTAAAGAAGGGGAGCCATCGCGCCGCGCGCCCGGATGGTGTAGCTAGGAATCACTGGAGCTTGCGGAGCTTCGAACCCGGGTTCGAATCCCGGTCCGGGCGCCAGTTTCAAGGTCAATATAGCAACTTTTGAAACCTGTAATATTCTTGCCA
>JAKURS010000118.1 GCA_022449705.1 Candidatus Poseidoniia archaeon
CTGGCGCTCTGCGAGCCGTCCGGAGCGCCCGGACTTGTGCTCTGTGGGCGCCGCTGCGCTCATCCTATTTACGCGTTTCCGGAACAACATAAATAGCCCTGCCTGCATGTCAAGTTCCCGCGCTCGGATATCGGACCTGAGAGGGTTAGGTATCATTAACGGGCAAAGGGTCGACCGGGAAACCGGCGGAGGCCGAAGGTGGAAGCCGCAAGGCGGAAGCGGGAGGCGGAAGCCGGGGGCACCGGCCGGAAGCTGACCGGGGAAACCGGGGAAAGCTGAAGGCGGAAGCCGCAAGGCGGAGGCCGGAGGCGGGAACTGGGGGAGCCGGGAAGCAACAGGGAGCCGGGAGACCCCGCAAGGGGGAGCCCGGAGCCCGAACCCGGGCCCCGGCGGCCAGGACCCCGTAAGGGGGAGTGGCCGCTCGGGACCCACCCTTTTGGACAAGGCCGGTGTTGCGCCGGCCCCATAAAACTGTTTCGTGACGGACGGATTTCTCAGCTGTCAGCTTCGACCGCTTCAATCGCGGCACGCAGCTCCTGTGTCAGCGGTACACTTTTGCCGCTACGGTAGTCGATCATCACCACCACTGAGTCACCCTCGGCGGCAACCGCTCCGCCATGCGCCTCGGAGAAGAGGCGGTATGCCATGTGGAATGACGAGTTGCCCAAGCTGGTGACGGTCGCCTCGCAGCGCACTGTGTCAGGGTACTGCAGTGGCAGCCGGTAGTCGATCTCCATGCGCGCCAGGATTGGTCCCACTTCGTCACCGGACGGCCGCTCTGGCCACAGGTGCTGGAAGTAGGCGATGCGTGCCGACTCGAACCAGCGCAGGAAGACCGCGTTGTTGACGTGCCCGAAGTCGTCCATCTCGCCCCACTGTACAGGAAGTTCGACTGAGACGGGCCAGCTGGCGAGCGCCATGCGGCGCCAGCGGCGGCCCGTTTTTCAGGGCTGCGCCGCGAGCCACAAATAGCGTGGGCGGTTGCCGCACCATGTCGGCCGCTACGGCGCGCAAGGTCGCGCTGGCGCACTGGGGCTTCGCACAGAAGGCTGGCGCGCGCGCGCCGCACGGGGTGGAGCTGAAGGTGCTGGGCGAGTGTGGCACCAGTGGCCTGGATGAAGCGACGGCGCCGCTGCAGCGCTTTGCGGCGCTGGTCGACCGCGAGTGGCCCGAGTACGTCGGCACGCTCGGCAAATATGGGCGTCTGGGTCTGCCGCAGCTGCAACGGCTCGCTTCACAGGCGCAGGGGGACGACGCGCCGGCTGACCCCGAGCAGGTGGAGGCGTGGGTACACTGCCTGGTCGACGCCGAGCGGAAATGCTTCCTGGCGGTCGCGGTGCACCGAAGCGTGAGGCGCCTGCTGCTCATCAACCTCGGCGTGTGAAGATTAATTAGTAGTGGCCACTGCACGCGCGTGAAAATCTATACCCGCCGCGGCGACGACGGCTCAACTGCCTTGGGGAGTGGCGAGCGGCTGCGCAAGGATTCGTCGCTGCCGGAGGCCTACGGCGCCGTGGACGAGGCGCAGACGGTGCTGGGGCTGGTGCGCGCCGAGGCCGAGGACGAGCTGGCGGGGCTGGTTGAAGCCATCCAGCGCGACCTGTGGCGGGTGATGGGCGAGCTGGCCAACCGAAGCCGGCGCGTCGACGGCGTCACGAGCGACATGGTCGCCTGGCTGGAAGCGCAGATTGATTCGCTGGGTGAGCGCTTTGAGATGCCGACCGAGTTCGTCATCCCGGGGCAGACGCGCACCGCGGCGTTGCTCGACCTGGCGCGCACGGTCGTGCGGCGCGCCGAGCGGCGCGCGCTCACCAGCGGTGCCGGGGGCGCCGTGATGGCCTACCTGAATCGGCTCTCGGACCTGCTGTGGGTGATGGCGCGCTGGCAGGAGGGCGAGTCACTGCCGTCACGCCGCTGATGCAGCTGCCCGACACACTCGCGAAGCACCTGGACGAGCAGCTCGCCGCCCAGGTTGGCAGTGACGACGTGCACGTCC
>JAKURS010000119.1 GCA_022449705.1 Candidatus Poseidoniia archaeon
GAGCTGCTCGCCGTCGGGCCGAAGCCGGACGTCGTTCAACCGTCGCAGGTCCAGCAGCCCGCCGTCGCCGAGGACTGCCTCGCTCCAGCTATGCAATCTGCCGACGGCGCGGATGCGCTGGCCGCGGTGTCTGTCGAGGATCTGTAGGACTTCCTGCTCGTCGGCTGGGGTGTAGGCCGCCGACGGCTGAAGCACCTGGTTGCGGCCGAAGTTCTTGCGTTGCACGCTATGCGACCCCCTTATGTGCTGGATATAAGCGGGTTGTGCTTATTAGCGCGCAACGCTGGCGCCGCATGCAGCTCCCTCGCCGCGTCGCGACAGCCGCTGCGCGGGCACGTAATGGACTCGCGACTACCCGTGGCCGTCTCGTCGCGGTGGCGCTGGTGCTACTGGTCATTGGCGGCTCGGCGGCATGGGCCTGGTGGGCCTTCGGCGAGCCGGAGGTGGAATTCATCGCCTTCGACTATCAGCGCGCCTACGAGGATATCGAAGCGCTGACCGCCAATGGCCCGCGTTTTGCCGGCGGTGAAGGCGAGCGACTGGGCGCTGAATACGTCGCTGCCCAGTTTACGGCGGCGGGGCTCAGCCGCGTCACCATTCATTCCATCCCGTGGACACTCTACGAACCGGCTGGGACGCAAGAGCTGACCACCGCTTGGGAGCAGCGGGATCCGTTCCTGGGGGAAACAACTCTCCAGCGCACCGACCACACACTGTCGCACTTGGACGACTTCACCGTACTCGCCTTCTCGGGGTCGCTCACCGACTCGAATATCGAGGCGGTCTTCGTCGGCAACGGCGACGACGCCAACTACTCCGCTGCCGGCGCGGTCTCCGGCCGGGCGGTGCTGGTCGCCAATGACGGCGCGCTCTCATACAGCGAACTCTACCTGCAGGTGCTCGACCACGGTGCGGCGGTCTCGCTCATCTACGACCTGGGGCGCAACTGGCCGATTGGCAAGGCGTCCTACGGGACCGACACGCGCGGCCACTCCGTCCCATTCCCGGAAGCGTATCCCGAATACGCCGACAGCCTGGTTCCGCACCTGATGCTCTCCGAGACGGCGGGCGAGGAGTTGCGCGGCTGGATTGCTGACGCCGAGGGGGAGGACGACGAAGTGGCACTAGTCGACCTGGACATCAGCGTTACCATCGAAATGCGCGAGACCCGCGTCGTCACTGGCGACATAATTGGCAAGTCGTCGCAGATAGTGATGCTCGGCGCGCACATGGACACGCACTACGTCGGCGACGGCGCGGTCGATAACACCGTCGGCACCGCCGAAGTCATCGAGATGGCGCGGCAGTTCGCGCAGGCGGGCGGGCTGGAATACACGGTGCGCTTCGCCACGTGGGGCGGTGAGGAGCTGGGGCTGCTCGGCTCCTACGGCTACTTCCTGCAGAACGAGGCCGCCCTGAAGAGCGACTTGCGGCTATACCTGAATTTCGACATGACCCACGCCGACCTCGAAGAAGGCGGCGACCGCATCCCGTTCGAGGTAAACGACCCCGACCTGGCAAAGGAAATTGAGGCGGTGCGTGACCTGTGGCAGGAGCACTTCCCCGCGTTGGCGGCCGACTACGATACGCCCGTTAGCTACTCGGCCGAGGCGGGCCCCTCCGACCATCGCACCTTCGCGCTGGAAGGCTTCACGACCGCCACCGGCTACGGTTCCGGCTCGGCTGAGTACCATACCCAGTACGATACTATCGAGCACATCAACGCCGAGTCGCTGCAGGTCGCGCCGCAAATCCTTGGCAGCTACGGCCTGCACGTCGCGCGCTATGGCCTCTAACATAATATTTTTTTAATATTATTTGGGGACCTTACCTGATATTGCCCTGTATTTTGCCAGAACCGCACGAAAACACCCCTCCCCCTTGGAATTCCTGCAGGCGCTGCGAGGGACGAGATAGCGCTTTCAGCGCCGCCGGCGCAGCCCTATTTATTTTGAAAGCGGCGAAAAGCTGTAACTGTGCCCTTAAAAAAAGCAATAACTAATACAATGGCAAACACCACAAAAACGAGACCAACTAACAAATCCAAGATATTCTCAACTGGACTCATACCCCACGGAGTATTAATGGGATCATGACAGACCTCAGATGTGTAACCTGAGGGGTAAAAAGCATCTGTGGAAAAGGTTGCTAACTCTTTCTGGGTTCCATTATCGGAATTTGGATTTTTCACAAAACCAACCTTTGCGTAAAGGTTAGAGCAATTGCTCCTATTATCCCCCAAT
>JAKURS010000012.1 GCA_022449705.1 Candidatus Poseidoniia archaeon
AGTTCCTCGGCCTGGCGTTCACCGAGGAGCTACTGGAGGTCGACCTGAGCCGGCCACACAGCGACCGCTGGCGTAGCGAGTTCAACGCCCACGAGCGGCAAACCATCAACGCGCTGGTGAGCGAGAAGCTTACGCAGTTGGGCTACCCCCCCGAGAAGGAGTCCGTGGAGAACTAATCTGCCCGGAGCGACGCCGCGGAGAGCTATTCCCCAGGGGGCGAAGTCGCGAAGGTGTGCTGACCCGCTTCGCGATGGCGCTTCGCGCCCAGCACATCGATTAGCGCTAGCAGTTTCGGTTCCTGTCGCTCCCAGCATAGTTGCTTTGCGAAGGCGCGTCGCGCCTGGCGCCGCAGCCGCGGCAGCAGTCCCGCCGCCTCCAGCGCCAGCAACGCCTCGCCCGCTTGGTGTGGCTCACCACCCTTGAAAACGAGCCCGGCGCCGGAAGCCCGCACCAGTCGCGCCCGCTCGTGGAAGTTGCGCGTTAGTATCGGCACGCCGCAAGCGAGGTAGTCGATGATTTTCTGGGGGATTGCCAGGTGCGCCCAGAGCACCCAGTTGTATTGGATGATGCCGATATCGAGGGCCTGCAGGTAGTGGTGCACCTGGCGGTAGTCTACCATCGGGTGGAACACGAACCGCGCCGCCGCGACGGAGGCAGCAGCACGCATGGCGAGCGCCTCGCGCACCTCGGTAGGCCCGCCTAGGATTAGCACCTTCAGCCGCGACGCGGGGTCGCGCTGGTGCACAAACTCGGTCGCCTCGAGCAGCATTTCGAGGCGCTTGTGCCGTAGATTTCCCACAAAGCCCGCCACCACATCGTCGGGGCCGAAGCCGAGCTCGCGGCGCACCTCGGCGCGGGGCCGGAAGATGAGGTCGTTGACCTCGTGGCGCGTCCGTGCAGTGAGCAGCACACAGCACTTTTTGCCTCTCCGCCGGAACCGGCGCGCCAGTGTCTCACAGACCGTGACCACCGCGTCCACCGCCGGCAGCAATGACCGCTCGAGTAGCTTGGTAGCGAAGCCCAGCGCGGGGCTCGTCTGGGCTTCCATGGCAGGCCAGTCCTCGTGGGAGTCGTAGATTAGACCGTATCCCAGGAAGAGCCGACCGGTTACCGCAGCGGGTAGCATCTCCAGATCGGCCGCGATTACCACGTCGGGATCAAAGGTGGCCAGTCGCCGGAGCATCTGCCGCACCAACGCCAGGTAGCCAGGCACTTTGAGTGGAAACGGGCGTGATTCTACGCCCAGTTCCTGGTAGAGACGGTGGAACACCACCCCTCCATAGCTCCCAGCCGGCTCACGGTGCGGCTGCCGCCGGGCCCAGCAGAGCACTTCAACCGCGTGCCCCCGCGCAAGGCACGACTGCGCTTCGAGCAGGACCCGTCGGTCGAGTTTGGGCTCGAGCAGGTCATACCCTAGCAGGAAAGCGATACGGCTCACAACATGCCGTCCAGCCGGACCTTAAGCGTTTCAAATCCCTCAGCATATGGCGCGGCGAGGCGGATTCCGCGCATGCGCACAACCGAGCGGACGAATTTCGCGTCAAGATAGGGGCGGTGCTTCTGGCTGTCGTAGCATTCCAGCGCCTCGATTTTCTTTCGCACGTGCCGCTCCTCGAGCGAGACGAAGCAGTTCAGTTTGATTTCTAGATTGTTCCATGGCAGCTCGTAGCCGAGTAGTGTGCACTCGCGGAAGGCACGTAGCGCCTCGGTTGTCACGACGCCGTGGTCCTGATGGATATCGGACGTGGAGGGGGTGAATATCAGCTCATACTGGTTCTGGCGCAAATGGTCGCAGAGCGACTGCAGGATTTTCTGCCGGTCGCGCGGAAAATAGCGGGTGTAGAAATCGAGGATTTCGTGGGTGGCGCCCAGGATGCCCCCGGAGCGCGCTGCTTCATCAGCCAAGTCAGGGTACCGCTCGGGGACTGCGCTGAAGCAGAGGATATGCACCGACCAGCCCCGCTCGACCAGTTTGGCGATGGTTCCACCGCACCCGAGCTCAGCGTCGTCGGTGTGCGGACTCAGTACCAGCGCGCGTCGCTGCCGGCCCGAGTCGATCTTTTCGGAAACGGCTTCGCGTACCAGTTCGCTGACCGGCCGCCCCTGCTCTGCGGCGAGTTCCTTCAGCGACGCCCACTTCTCGCGGTGCGAGTCGGTAATCGAGAGCAGGAACTGCTCCGGCTTGTTCTCCTTCTTCCAGGCCATCCCTATATCCCTGTACAATTGGTTATATAACTATACCGCTGCCAGCCCGTGGAACTCCAGAAAGACCTGCGTGTCTACGAGCCGGCGGAGGACAGCTGGTTGCTCTACGCCGCCCTGCAGTGGGCAGCGATTTATCACGTTAGTTCTCGACGACCGATATTTAAGACAGCGCGCCGTGCCCCAACTATTAGTGCTCGGCTTCCAGCCGTCCGAAGCGCAGCTGCTGCAGCGCGCTCGCTAGCTTGAGTCCGCGCAGCAGGATTTGCCCGAACGGCAGTGCCATCACCGAGTAAATCACGATCCAGTGCGGCAGGAACCAGAGTTTCTCTTGCAATTCCCAGTGAGGTTCCCACGGCAGTGAGAGTGCCTGCACCGGCAGCCCCGCCGTGAATTCGTAGAGCCACATGATGATGGGAATCGCAATCAGCATCGTGAAGACCATCGGTCGCATCTGGTTGGACATCATTCCCGACTGCAGCATCAGTACCTCTGGCTGCATCTTCATCAGTTTCTGCACCCGCGCTTGCTGGCCCTCCTTGCGTGCGTCGCTCAAGGCTTTGTTGTACGCCTGCATTTTCAGTTGCACCTCGGCCATCTGCTCCCAGTCGACCAGCAGGTGGCGAATGACGGTCGTGCCGCCAATCATCACCATTCCCGCCAGCAGGATGGTCACCGCTGGATAGGCGCCGTCGAAGCCGATGCGCGGCTCGAGCAACGTCTCGGCAACATCGCCCATTACCACCCGCAGCCCGGGATTGATGATGATGTAGAGCATCAGCAGCATGGTCAGGAACATGCCGCCCATCGCGGGTGGCTGCTGCGGGGCATCGCTCAAGCGAGCAGGCTCCGGAACTGCGCTACGGCGTCGTCAACCTCGCCGTCGTGGTTTTCGATAATGGCAACCGTGGCGCCAATCATGACTGCGCCGGTAGCGGCGAAGGCGCGGTTAACTTCCTGGTGCAGCGCGACGTCGTCGGCGTCGCGCTGCCGGGTTGCATCCTTGGCGCGGCGACTGGTAATTTCAGTGGGCGTGGCTTCGACCAGCACGATAATGGCGGGCGCCATTGCGCGCAGAGTCCACTCCGGCAGCCCCGGCAGGTAGCCCCGGCTGGTGAGGATGGAGGTGTGTGTGTCAACGACTACATTGCCGATGGCAGCAATTTTCTCGCCGGCCAGACGTTGCAACCGCTGTTGGTCAGCCACCGGCAGTCTGCGCATCTGGTCACGGTTTGGTACGCCTTCAGCCTGCGCGATTTCAAACATCACGTCGCCAAAATTGACGATTCCGTAGCCCGCTTCGCTGGCGCCCGCCATGACGGTGGACTTGCCCACCCCCGGCACGCCGGTAACGACGACGACCCCCATCAATCTCCGAGCCGGTTAGGTTTCTTCAGGTTTTCCGGCAGCTCCATAATCCGTGCTGGCACGCCCATCGCCATTTTCCAGGCGGGCACGTCGCGTGTAACGATTGCACCGCCAGCGATGAAGGCTCCCTCACTGACCGTGATGCCGGGCATCAGCGTCGCGTTGGCGCCGACGGTAACGTCATCCTCGAGCGTTACGGCCTCGAGCTGGTAGTCGGTCCGCAGCGGGGTGCGGTCGTTGGTGAGCGTCGCGTTCGGACCGAGGAAGCAGCGATTGCCGAGGCGCGACCCCGTCGGGATATAGACCCCGGTTTGCAGGCTACAGTGGTTGCCTATGCGGCAGTCGTTGTCGATGGTCACTCCGGTGCCGATAAGGCAGCCCTCGCCGACCGTGGAATCTTCGCGCACTAGCCAGCTGTGGCCGCTGCGCACGGAGTTGCCGAGTCGCGCGCGGGAGTAGAGCGTCCCGGCACGCAGCGTGCAGTTGTCGCCGACCGTCGCGCCCGTTATTTCCACCTCACGGTCGCCGCCGAGCAGTTCCAGCTCGTCGCGCGCGGGGTAGCCGATGACGACGTCAGGGTCGAGGAAGCAGTCCTTGCCAATCGTGGAGCCGCCGATGACGCGCGCCATCACTCCTCGCCGAAGAACTGCCGCAGGACCGGATGCATTTCCATCATCTGCTCCTTGCCAATCTGCTCGTACATCCGTATCATGATGCCAACCGTCAGCAGCACTCCCGTGCCGGAGGATTGCCCGGTGGTGCCAATCAAATCGGCGCCGGCGGCCAGCAGCCCCACTATGAAGCCACTGAAGATGGTCACCGTCGGGATGTAGCGCTCGAGCACCTTCTCGACGATGCGCGGGTCGCGCCGGAAGCCGGGAATCTGCATCCCCGAACCCTGGATCTGCTTGGCGACCGCCTGCGGCCCCATGTTGGTGGTCTCGATCCAGAACTTGGCGAACATCATCGAGCCGAGAATCATGACCCCCATGTAGATAATCACGTGCAGCGCTAGCTGGTACGGCTCATGGGTTATGCCGCCAATGGCCATGGAACTCGCGTACTTGTCGCTCACGAGCGGCAGGAACCAGTCCTGCATCCCGTTGACCCGGTTGAGGTAGTAGGCAGCGCCCATGGTCGGGACCGGATTGCCATCGCTGGTGTCGAAGGCGCCAATCATCCAGTTATGCCCGATAATCGGCCATTTTGACATCGTCGGGTGCGACCAGAAAAGCATCGCGAACATGTTGACGTTGGCGAGCAGCGCCGCCATCAGGATGACCGGAATGTTGCTGGCGTAGATGAGCCGGATAGGGTAGCGTCCTCGCGCGCCCCGGACCCGGCCGTGCGCCAGTGGCAGCTCGATACGCGATGACTCGACGTAGACCACTACAAAGAATACCACCAGCGTCCCCGCCAGCGCGACAACCGGGTTGGGCGGCGCCAGCAGCATTGCCTCGTAGCCGCCCTGCATCAGCTCGCGCGATGAGGAATTCATGATGTACCAGATGACCATCGGGATGGTTCCGGTCGGCGGCGTGTTGGGGCCGGTCGAGCCGGGCGCCGGCTCCCAGTTGAGGGTGCCGGTGAAGAGTGCCTGGCTGACGCCGGCGGCGATGAAGAGCGAGATGCCGCTGCCGATACCCCACTTAGAAACCAGCTCATCCATCAGGAATACCAGGTAGGAGCCGATAATCAGCTGGGTGATGATGGCCATGCGCGCCCAGGTAAGGCCAATATCACCAATAACCGCTGCACTCGGCTCGAGGAAGCCAAAGACCTGTGGGATAGACTCGACGAAAATCATCACCACTACCAGCACCTTCTGGGTGCCCTGGTAGATTGCCTTGTCCTTGGCGTCCTGCAGGTTGAGGTTGATAATCTTGGCGCCGGTGAAGAGCTGCATGATAATGCTGCCGGTGACGATAGGGCCGATACCGAGGTGCATCAGGCTGCCGCTGGCGCCGGCGAGGATGGCGCGGTACTGGACGAACAGGTCAACGGTGTCGGGGCCGAGCCCGTACATCGTGACGTTTGTCATCGCGAAGTAGAGCACCAGGATTCCCAGTGTCCAGCCCATCTTTGTGCGGAAGTGGACATGGCCATCCGGCTTGCTGATGGTCGGCATGCGCTCGATAATCGGCGCCAGCCCGTGCAGTTTCGACCCCTCGCCAGAATACGAGGAACTCATGTAGGTGACCCAGGTCAGAATAGCAACACCGATCCCCATCAGGAGCGCCGCCTCGGTTCCGGGGTCCTTCCAGCGGTACCACAGGACGTAGAAGAGTATCAGTGCGATGCACGGCCCCAGCGCCTGCCTCGGCTTGCGCGGGATGTTTTCAGCCAAGCTGCACCTCTCCGCCGGCAGCCTCCACCTTCTGGATGGCGCGGGCGGAGGCGGCACTTACGGCAATCGTGCAGGGGCGAGTCAGTTCCCCGGTCGCGAGCAGTTTGTCGAAGCCCAGCTCGCCCAGGTCAACCGAGAACTGCTTCCCCTTCCGGGTCGCGCTGCCGTCGGCGACCCAGCGGTCGAGAGATTCTTCGAGCAGTTTCAGGTTCAGGATTGCACTGGCGGAGACGACAGCTGGCGGTCGCGTGAAGCCGGAACGGCCCCAGACGCGACCCGCACGCTCGTACATCACTCGCTTGGTCTTGTGCGAGCCGGCGTTGCCACGCCCACCACGCAGTCCCGCGCCGCGCCCTTTCTTGTGGCCGCGCCCCCGCGTGCGGCCGCTACGCATCGATTTACGCGTTGCCACGTGTCATCCTCTTCAATAGCGCGTTGATGGCGTCGCCACGGTAGCCGAGGGCGCCGCCTTCGCTGAAGGCACGCTTGATGCCTCCCCAGCCCTTGCGGGGTGGATGGAGCCGCAGCACTGGCTTCAGCCCGGGAACATCCCTGAGCCGGGCCTTGCCGGCAGCCACTTTCTTTGCGAACGCCTTTACGGTCGTAAAGCCGCCTTCCTTGAGTGCTGCCTTGTCAAGCGGCTTGCGCCCGGCCAGCATTCCGGCATCGTCCAGGAGTAGCTCGGCCGTCTCGGCGTCCGCTTCGCCCCAGGTAACGTAATCCTTCACCTGCCGCAGCATCCCGAGATGGGTGGCGTCCTCCGGGACCATCACGCAGTGGTTGACCCGGTTGAGCCGCAGCAGCCGCATCGTCTCGCGAATCTTGGGCTTGACATTTACCTCGCCGCGTACACGGATAACGGCCCAGGTCATACAGTCGCAGCCCCCAGCAGCATGTTATGCGCCTCTTCCTGGCCCGGCAGCAGCTTAGTGGCAGCCGTCAGTTCCAGCGCCTTGAACATCGCGCTGGCGTAGTTGTAGATAGTCTGTGTCTGCCCCTTACTGAACGACCAGATGTCCTGGACGCCTGCCAGCCTGAGCATAATCCTGCCGACGTCGTTAGTTACCAGACCCACGCCGGGCGGCGCCGGTTTGAGCGTTACGCGCGTCGAGCCGGTACGTCCCGAGACGGTGAATGGCAGCGAGTTGGGCGTCACGGTCGAGCATTCCCAAGAGCCGCTGCCACGCCGGATTTCAATCAGGTTCTGCTTGGCGCGGTCGAGCGACTTCTGGATAGTCGGCCGCACCAGCTTGCCGGAGACGCGCCCCAGACCTATGCAACCATTGCCGTTGCCGACCATGGTAGTCACGGCGAAGCGCACCCTGCGTCCGGAGTCGGACATGCGCTGCACCATGTGGATGTCGATAACTTCTTCTTTAAGGTCGGGCAGCAGGATGTCGACGATTTCGGGCTCGCGCAGTGGCAGCCCCGTCGTGAGAGCCTCGTGAATGGTAGTAATATCGCCCGCCACAACCTTGCGCCCCAGCTCCGTCTTCGGGCTCCAGGCGTCAGCGCGCTCGGAAGCGGCCTTGCGGCGCTGCTGCGCCGGCGTCAGCCGTGGGCCGCGGTCGCGCGGCGGTCCGCCCCGACGGGGTCCACCGCGCGGGGGTCCACCACGCGCCGGTGGGCCACTGCTCTTCCTCTCGGGTGGCGGGCTCACGCCTTGCCTCCTTGAATGGCGGCGGCAACTTTCTCGACCTGCTTGGCGGTCGCCTTGGAAATGTGTTCGCCGCGGATGCGTTCCTCTCCCGGGTAAAGGCTCTCGGAGTGTGGCACCTCGAGCCCGCCGTCGACCAGTCCTTTCAGTGCCGCGAAGACGCGGCCGCCCGAAGTGGGGGTGACGCGGCCGATGTCTAGGACAGCCTGCGATTCGCCCGCGGCCTGCGCGTTGCGCGCTGCGAGCAGTCCCGCCAGGTAGGCGGCGGGGATGCTGGTGCCGGAGCCTTTCCATCCCAGTCCCGCCAGCTGCTGCGAGCTGACTGCAGCGACGACCTCGTCGCCCTGTTTCGCGAAGCGAGTCAACTGGACCAGCACCTGCCGGTTGGTGACGCGCACGACCGCGCGCGGCTGCCCCGACTTGAGCAGCGCCAGCCGCTTGCGGTAATCGGTCGTCCCTTCACGACGACGGCGGAACTGACTCACTGTTCCACCTCGATGCCGTCGGTCTGCAGGTGCGAGCGCAGGTGCGCCCGCGAGTTGTACATGCCGCCCTTGGCGCGGCGATAGTAGTGGCGATATTGCGACGCGGTGAGCGTTTCCGCTTCGCGCAGGGTGCGCAGTTCGTCGCGCAGTGCGCGGATGCGCGTCATCCACGCCTCCTTCTTCGGCGTGCGCGCCTTGCCGTGGCCGCGGCGCGAGCCGTGGCCGCGCTGTCGTCCCTTGGCGCGCTGCGCATCGCGGTGGCGCGCCCGTCCACGGGAGATACCCTTCTTCTGGTGCTTGCGGATGAATTTCTGTACAATCAAGTGGCGCACGTCGTCGCGCGTGACCGCCTCGTCGATGCGCTCCTGGTATTCGGGTCGGTCATCGACCCAGACCCGGTCCAGCCCGCACTTGAGCAGCCGCGCCGCGACACGGCGCTGGTAGGCCAAATTCATTTCTCTTCCTCATCTGAATCGTCCTCGTAGCCGCGGCTGTTCAGCACGCGGATTTTCAGTTCCGCTGCGCGCGTCTCGATGACCTCGCGCTTGCGGTCGCCGACAGTGGCGGCAATTCGCGCCGCCTCGCGCTGGGGGTCAATTGCTTCCAGGTCTGTGGGCCGATGCACGACCACCTCGGCGAAGCCGGACGGGTGCAGCCCGCGTGCAGCGGCAGGGCCGCGGTAGCTGATCGACGCCACGGGCGGGCGATACTTACGGCGCATGCGCATTTTGCTGTGCATCCCGCGCGGTTTGCGCCATTTTTGGCCGAGCCGCTTGTAGCGGAACCAGTTCTGTCGCTTGAAGGCAGGGCGTTTGCGGTTGGCGGCGTTGCGCTTTGACAGCGCCTTTTGCGACTCATCATCGAGCTGCGGTTTTGCCTTCGGCTTATGCGTCATGTATTACCTCCCTTGAGACGCGGTAGATTCCGTCCTGAAAGACCCGGATGTCGCGTCCTTTCACAATTGTCGCACGCTCCAGGTTGGCAGCAGTCTGCCCTACAAGTTCCCGGTCGTTGCCCTCGATTGTTATTATTGAATCACCCTTCGGCGGCTTTACATTCACTTTTTCAGCACCGCCGGCAATCTCAGCGTGTCGGCTCGCCTTTTCGCCCAGGAAGTTGTCAATGACTACGGTGTCGCCCTTGATGGAAACCTTCATCGGGAAGTGCGCGAAAACCACTTTCAACTGGTAGCGGAACCCAAACGCGACGCCGTTGACCATGTTAGCCAGGTGCGCGCGCCACGTCCCGAGCAGCGCCTTCTGCCGCTTCCGCAGCTTCTTCCCCGAAACGACCACCGCACCGTCACTCGGCTGGATTCCGAGCTGCGGGTGGCTGAAGCTGCGCTCCAGCTTTCCGCGTGGCCCCTCGACCACCAGCGTCTCCCCATCGTAGCTGGCGCTGACACCCTCCGGCAGCGGGACTGTGTGCGCCAGCTCTTCAATAAGCATACGCGAGCAGCCTCCCTCCGGTGTGGCCAGCCTTGGCTTGGTCGTTGTTGATGACGCCCTGTGGCGTCGTGAGAATCAGGATACCGAAGTCCTTGGCCGGCAGGTAACGCGCCTCGTGGCGGTCCATCTCGCGCACCTTGACCGAGAACCGGGGCCGGATTGCCCCGCAGCTGTTGATGCGGCCGTTGAGCTGCACCTGGAACTCTCCGCCGCGACCGTTTTCCTGCCGCTCGAAGCCGCTGATATAGCCCTTCTCCTGCAGCAGCTGCAGCACTTCGCCAATCAGGCGTGACGCGGGAACACGCGCGTCAACCTTGCCGACGCGGTCGGCGTTCTTGATAGTCACCAGGGCATCGGATAACGGATCGTGTCTCATGAGTATTTCTTGAACCCCAGGATGGTCGCCTTTTCGCGGAAGCACTGGCGGCAGAGGTGCAGTTTGTAGCGCCGCACGATGCCGCGCTTGCGCCCGCAGCGGCGGCAGCCTTTGATGCGCCCGCGGAACACCTTGCGCTCCTTGATCTTCATGCGACAACCTCCAGCTTGAAGTTCTGGCGCATGTACTCCTGGCACTCCTCGCGCGAGAGCCGGTGGCGCAGGCCAACCTTGCGGCTGGCCACCTTGCGCCGCGCGACGCGGTAGCCGGGCCGCTCGAACGCCACGGCAACGTCCAGCCCGAAGATGCCAATGTCAGGATCGTATTTCTCGTCGGCAAAGCCAGTATAGTCAGGAATTCCAAAGTTCAGTCCGCCAGTGGCGGAGAAGCAGTAGGCGGGGAGCCGGCTCTCGCGCACCCAGAGCGCGTTCTTCAGGACGCGGTGCGCGTTCTCACCACGCAGCGTCACTTTGCAGCCGATGGGCATCCCCTTGCGCAGCCCCAGGTCGCGGTTGGTCGTGCGCGAGAGCGTGCGCACCGGCTGGCAGCCAGTCAGTTTCTGTAGCACCGTTTCCGCCTTGGAGAGCCGGTCGCCCGCCTCGCCAACACCTATGTTCAGGACGACCTTGGCAATTCGCAGCTCACGCATCGCGTTCATGCCGTCACCTCCGCTACCAGCGCTTTCTTGGCACCGACAACGAACGCGTACTGTTTCAGCGTCTCAAACTCCGCGAAGCGGACGACGTTGGGCCGCGGGCTCCGCGTCTCCACTGCCTCTTCCAGCGGTGCAATCGTGCCGACGTGCGCACCCCCGGTTACCAGAGCCGGAGCGCCCTTGCCGAACTTGAGTATTTTCTTCACCTTGAGTCCCGGCAATGCCAGCTGCAGCACGTCGCCCGTGGCCACAGCCTCATCAGAGAGCAGGTTGCTGCCG
This sequence comes from Candidatus Poseidoniia archaeon, assembly GCA_022449705.1. Lineage (GTDB taxonomy): Archaea > Thermoplasmatota > Poseidoniia > MGIII > CG-Epi1 > UBA8886. Next base: position 10,818 of record JAKURS010000012.1, read on the forward strand.
TCGTGCAGGTTGAGTTGCGTCTTCCCACCGCGCAGAGTCGTCTTGCCTTCAACGCGCAGCAGCTTCCACTTCGCCGCGACGGCCTTGATTTCGGAGAAGTGCAGTCGGCCGTGATGGTCGAGCAGGCAACGGAAATTAGCTTTGACAGTGGGCAGCGAGACCACGTCCATTAGTCCCACCCCCCGTTTGGGGTCGCGCACGACGCGCTGGTCGAGCAGCACCTCGCCGCCGCCCAGAATACGGCGCGCCTCTCGCGCGGTATCACAGACGTGCAGGTAGTCGCGCAGTACCATCGCCAGCGGGACGCTGCGCTCGAGCGAGTGTGGTCCCGGTCCTGGCTTGGTAGCCCAGAAATGTGCCTTGCGGCCGATGTTCCACGAACGCGGGGCGGCGATGCGCTTCAGGTGGTCGCTCACTCGCCTTCCTCCAGCCGCGCTACCAGCTCCGCCTTCCTGCCCGAGACCGGCAGGCCGCGCTCCTTCAGCTCCGCCTTCAGCTCGGGGACGGTGAGCACGCTCCAGTCGCGCGCTTCTTTCTCGCCAGAATCATCATCCGCGTCGGCTTCCGCATCTGCGTCAGCTTCACGCGGGTCGACGCCGGTAACTTCGGCCTCATACTCGTCTTCGGCCGCTTCCAGCTCGGCCACAGTTTCCTCGGTCCACTCGATTCCTTCGTTGACGCGGTCCAGAATGCGCCTGCGGCGCACGTCGGACCAGTCGGGGTTGATAACTACCAGGTTGGACGGGTCAATCGGCCGCTGCAGCTCGGTGCCGTCTGACTTGTGGTAGGTGAAGCCATCGACGTAGACCTTGCGCGCGCGACGGTCCACCTGCGAGATACGGCGTCCCTTGCTGCCGCGTCCCTCGCCACGCACGATGAGCACGCGATCGCCGGTGCGCACCGGGATTGAACGGGGATAGATGTAGCCGCGCTCTTCCTGCCGGTGGCGTAGTCCACGGTCGAGCGGCGCAGCCATCTCGCGGTGCCGCCGGTGGAGCGGCGCTGTGTGGCGGGCGAGTCTCTGCTTGCGCGGTTGCTTGCTCATACTATCGTGGATGCCGTAGCGGCAATGCGCGGCCACCTCTCGGCCGCCTCGCGGGCGACGGGCCCCTTGATTCCGGAGCCGCGCGTCTCGCCCAACTCGTTGGTCAGCACAACGGCGTTATCCTCGAATTTCACCATAGTCCCGTCGGCGCGGCGGAATGGCCTCCGGCTGCGCACAATGACTGCGTGCACCAGCTGTCGCCGCATTTCAGGTGTGCCCTTCTTGACAGACGCGATGACCATGTCACCAACGCCAGCAGCGGGTGACCGGCGGTGAACGCCCTTGTAGTTCAGGACCGTCACAATCTCGACCACCTTGGCGCCGCTGTTGTCGACACATTCAATTCGCGCTCCCTGCGGAAGCCCCCGCATCTGCCGGCCGGCGACTGCCCTCATGCGCCCCTCCGCTCGATAATCACGAACGACTTGGTCTTCGAGAGCGGGCGGCACTCCATGATTGTAACGGAGTCGCCTTCCTGCGCGCCGACGCTTGCTGGCGAGTGTGCCTGGATGCGCGACGAACGGCGCTGGTAACGCTCATATTTTGAATCATATTTCATGCGTTCAATTTTGATCACCGCAGTACGCTGCGCCCGGGCGCGGACGACAATGCCCTGCAGCAGCTGCCCCCGCACGGGGAGCGTGCCGTAGAACGGGTCATGGGGGTCGCCGTCCCACTCGTGTGCGGGCGGCTGCACCTCGACACCGATGTCGCGTGGCTTTGTCATGCGCTCCTCCGGGTGCGGTCCTGCGGCCGGAATGCAATCCGGTCGCCCGCAACGGTTTCGCCGTCGAAGCTGAAGCTGCCGCTGCGCTTGGCGACGCGCTTTCGGCCGCTTTCGGTCTCGATGAACAGCGTCTCGCGCGTCTCATCGACAATCTCTCCCGCAAGACCACGCAGCGACGGGTCGCTGTGCCCTGCAACGGTGACGCGCCGGCCGATGAATTCCTGTTGCGCCAGGCTCATGCATCACCTACCGGGAAGCCCATGTCACCCAGGATAATCTTCACCTTGCGAGTGTGGTTGCCCTGCAGCTCGATGGCGCCGTCCTTGTAGGTGCCGCCCGTGGCGCACTTTGTCTTGAGTGTCTTGAGCAGGTCGGTGATGTCGATATCGTTGCTAAGCCCCTCAAGCACGGTCATCAGTTTGCCGTAGCGCCGCTTCTCGATGCGTACCCGGATTTCCTGCTGCTCGCGCGCGATGTCCTCGCAGACGCAGATTTCGACCGGCAGTGCGCAGGTGGAGCAGATGTCAGCCATGCCGTTCCCCCAGTTCGCGCATAATAGTCTGTAGCCGCGCCACCTGCCTGCGCAGCGAGCGCATCCTGCCCGGCGACGCCGGCTGGCCGCCCATTGACGCGACCCCGCGCTCGTGCATTAGCTCGCTGCGCAGCTCACTCAGGCGGGTAACCCGCTCTTCCGGCGCCAGTTCGCGCAGCGCATTCGCTTTACGGCTCATCCAGAATCCTCTGCATCAGCTTCCGGCTGCGCCCCTTCCTTGGGCGCTTCAGCCGCGTTTGCCTTTTCGTCCCCAGCCGGTGCTTTCGCAGCCTCTTTGCCCGCATCAGCTTCCGACTGCGCCCCTTCCTCAGGAGCGGCCTCTGCCACGTCCGCCTGCTCGTCATCGGTGGGAGCTGCTTCCGCAGCTTCCTCACCTTTCGCGGCAGCCTCTCCTTCTTCTGTGGCGGGCGGTTGCTCCACGACGGCCGGCGCGACCTCGATTTCGTCGGGCAGTTTGGCGTTGGGCGGCATGATGGCAACCTTAACGCCGATTGTGCCCGGCTTCAGCTTGGCCTGCGAGTATCCGAGCTGCATCAGCTGCAGCGCGGGCTCGCCGCAATGCTTGATGTGACCCTCGATGAACTTCTCGGTGCGGTGGCGCAGCCCGGTCAGCTTGCCCGCAATCGTAATCTGGCAGCCGCGCGCGCCGGCGCCCATGATGCGCTGCAGCATCGAGTTGCCGGCGCGGCGGTAGTTCCAGCCCCGCTCCAGCGCGTTGGCGACCTTGGACGCCATCACGTCGGGGTTGAGTGCCCAGTTCTCGACATCGCTCGCCTCGACCTGCAGGTTCTCGTAGCCGAAAGTGCGCTCCAGCTCCTCAGTCAGGCGGTTGATGTCGACACCCTTGCGGCCGATGACGATGCCTGGTCGCTCGGCCAAAATGCGCACGTGCGTTCCGAGCGGGGTGCGCTGTATAGTGAGCCCACCGAACCCAGCCCGGTCCACCTCATTGCGAACGAACTCGTGCACCAGCATGCGACGCACGCGTTCCTCGACCATTTGGCGCGCGATAGTCGTCATGCTAGACCCTCCAGCACCACTTCGACGTTGGCGGTCTCGCGCATCTTGGGTGTGGAGCGGCCGCGGGCGCGGGGGAAACGGGCCTCGAAGGCGGGCCCGCGCGACGTAGCGGCATGCACGATGCGCCATTCGTCAATGTCAAGGTGCATCGTCTCACCGTTATTATGGGCCGACTCGATGACTTTCAGGATAGCGGCGGCCGCCTTGCGCGGGTAGCGCCCTGCGGCGCGGCCCTTGCCCTTACGGTGGCCAACCTTGCCGGCGTGCCGCGTGAACGGCACTGGCTCGCGCATCTCGATTACGCGCCCCAGGTAGCCGCGTGCGCGCTCGAGCTCCATCCCGCGGATGGCGCGGCAGATTTCGCGGGCGTGCCGGGGGGAGATTGCCATCTCCTTCCCGCGCGCAGCGGCGTGGATTTCCGGGTCGTAGGGGAACGAGTAGCCTTTCATTTGAGCGGCATGAACTTGGATGAACGGGTCGCCCCGACGCCGGGTCCCGTATGCGTGGGCGGCTTGCGCGTCTGCGCAAACTCGCCAAAGTAGTGGCCTACCATTTCCGGCTGCACTTCCACCTCGACGAACGTGTGTCCGTCGTAGATGGCAAACTTGCGGCCGATGAACTGGGGAATTACAATCATTTCGCGGCGATGGGTGCGGATTACGGAGTCGGGTTTCGCCTCGGCATCCTGGATTATTTTTGCCTGCTCACGCGTCAATCCGCGGCGGAAGGTGCGGCGCTGGCGTGATGGCACCAGCTTCAGGAACTCCTCCAGCGAGAGCGCCTTGAGCTCATCGACGGTCAGCCCGCGGTAGGTGAATTCCTTCTTGCGGCGTACCTGTACGCCTGCACGCCGCTTGCGCTCACGCCTGCGCGCGGCCTTTGGTGTCGCCGATTTGCGGCGGGCCATTATCGCCGCACTCCGGTGCGCTTGGGCGCAATGTGTCCCACCTTGCGGCCGGGCGGTGTATGGCGCGAGACCGATGACGGGATGCCAATGGTCTGCTTACGGCCAGAGCCGTGCGGGTGGTCAACCGCGTTCATCGCGACGCCCCGGACGCGAGGCCAGATACGCCCGCGCGAGCGGTTGCGGTGGAAGTTTTTGCCAGCCTTGACAATCGGCTTCTCGCCTCGGCCGGAGCCAGCGACCGCGCCAATCGTGGCACGGCACATGTTGTCGAGCGCCTTGTGCTGGCGTGACGGCAGCCGCACGGTAGTTTGCTTGCCGTGCGAGACGACAATCGCGCGCTGCCCAGCAGCGCGGGCCAGTCGTCCGCCGTCACCAGGCTGTAGTTCGACATTGTAAACGCGCGTCCCTTCGGGGATTGAACCTATATAGACGGTGTTGCCGCGGGCGACTTCGGCGCCATGGCCTGCCGTTACGGGCTGCCCCACACGCATGCCGTCGTGCGCCAGCATCATGTATTCGCCGTCACCGTCGCGCACCTGCGCGACGGGAGCGGAGCGCCCCGGGTCGTGGAGCAGTCTCTGAACCACGCCGCTGGAAGACTTCGCACGCGGGTGGCGTACCTTGCCCTTGAAACGGTGGTCGGTCGCGCGATAGCGGAAACCCCGCCCGCGCCGCCGGTTCATGATGCGCTTGCCCATCAGAGAATCCCCAGTCTGTTGCTCAGGTCTTCCGCCGAATGGTCGGCCGTCAGCGTGACGATGGCGAGCTTGCCTTCCTTCGTGATGCGGGTGTTGACTTTCAGTGCCTCGACCTGAAACAGGTCCTGCACCGCAGCGCGGATGTCCGGCTTGGTCGAAGTGCGAGAAACGTAGAACTCGAGCTTGTTGTCGTCGAGCATGTAGAGCGCACGCTCTTTCGAACGGGGGCTCAGGATAATGCGGTGCGAACTCACAGTCGCGCCTCCAGCGCCTTGAGCGCGGGCTGCGAAATCACCATCAGCCGTCCCGGGTCGCCGCCCGGCGCGAGCATCTCGGTGTTGAGCTGCGCCGCCGTGGTTACTTCAACTCCGGCCAGGTTGCGGAATGCGCGCTCGGTGCCGTTGAACTCGGAGAGCACGACCAGCGCGCTCTTCGGCCGGCGATAGCGGCGTCCGCGCCGCTTGCCCTTGCCGGCGCGCACCTTGCGCGCTGCGCCACGCGCGAGTTCGGCGTCCAGCCCGAGTGATGCGAGCAGCTTCTGCGCGCGGCGCGTTAGCGATTCGCCTTCGTGCTTTGCCGCCAAGGCCTCAAGTTCTTTGCTGACGACGAAAGGCGTTGCCGCCTTCTCCGGCAGCTGGTGGCCGCGTCCCGCGACGAGTGTTGCGTCAGCTGTGGCTGCCAGCGCCGAACGGAATGCAACGCGGCGTTCGCGCGCGTTGATTTTCTGCGGCCACTGCTTCAAGGTTTTGGGTGGATGTGCCCTGCGCCCACCGACGGTGTTGGGTGCCTCGGCTCCCGGGCCGCGCCCTTGGATTCTGGGCGTGCGCGCCAGGCCGTGGCCCTTGCCAGACCCCTTGGCCGAGTGCTGCATCCCGGCGCGGCGCGACGGCCCGTAGGGCTGCCGCCGGTTGGCCTGCGCGGTCCGCACCGCACGGCGAATCAGGTCGGTGCGCACTGGACCGTCAAACGCGGCTGGCAAAGCCGCCTTTGATTTCCCAGCCTTGCCGCTGATACTGTAGACCGGGACTTTCATTTCAGGCTCCCTGCGCAGATTCCTGCGAAAGCATCGTGATTTCCGGGACAATTTTCGTGTCGGCCGCGGTACCGTGGAAGCGGATGGCCTTGCGGAAGCGAATCAGTCGCTTGCTCGGCCCCGGCAGCGAGCCGTGGAAAAGGGCGTAAGGCCCTCGCACCAGCCCGTAGTGCAGGAAACCCCCCTTGGGGTTGATATCGTCAGGATTATCACCGACTCGCAGCAGCCGTTTGTTGAATTCAGTGCGCTGGTGGTAGCCAGTCTGTCCCGCCTGCGGGACGGTCGGCTTGACGTAGCCCGGGGAGAATGGCCCCAGATTGCCAATCATGCGGCGGTGCTTGGAGTTCTTGTGCGTCAGCAGCTTGACGCCCCAGCGCTTGACGTGCCCCTGGAACCCCTTACCCGTGGTCACGGCAATCGCGTCGAGTATCTCGCCGTCCTCGGCGAAGTCGCCCATCACGACCTCCTGCCCGAGCTTCGCCTTCGCGAAGGCGAGCTGCGCCGGCAGGTCGCCGCCGCGAACCGCCATTTCCATCACTTCCGGCTTCTTCTTCGGCACGCCCGTAATCAGCTTCGGCTGCGTCTGGACCAGCATGCGCACTTCGTCCAGGTCCGCCTCCTCGAGCTGCTTCCAGCGCGCCTTGCGGTCCTGCCCCTTGGGAAGCGGCAGCCGCCGCGCGAGTGTCTCGTCCAGCTCTTCGGTCCATACTTCGCTGAATGTCCGCAGGCCGTAAGTGTCCTGGATGTAGCCACGCACTCCGACGGCGAACATCGGCGGCACCTCGACGACGGTAACTGGCATCCGCACTTCCTGCCCCGCTGTCGTCGAAGAGCGGCGGTAGTCGATTGCCATAATGTGAGTCATCCCGACCTTGTAGCCGGCGAAGCCCTGCAGCTGCGGCTCGCCGTTGCCGCCAGCCGGCCAGCTGGAGACGTGCGGCGTTTCCGAACGCGCACGCTTGCGCGGGCTGTAGGCGCGGGAGCCCCGTTTTGGTTTGTGGTTCTTCGACATGTGCTGGCTTGCGCTCTCCCTTAGCAGGGACAGGCGCAGAACCGCGCTCTCCCGGGCAAACCGTGACGTCGTCTCCCGACGAGCAGGAGTTAGCTCGCAGGGTGCGGGGATGATTACCCCAAACGTCTGGTTTAGCCAGGCGCGGCCCGCGTCGAAAAACGGGCCCTATATAAGCGCTGCCTTCGTTTTCACGACGATAATTCGACTTCAATCGACGTCGCCATTCCGCCACCCAGGCAGGCGGTCGCGAAGCCGCGGCTGCCGCCGGTGCGGCGCAGTGCGCTGATGAGCGTGATAACGATGCGCGCGCCGGAACAGCCGATGGGGTGGCCGAGCGCGACGGCGCCGCCGCACGGGTTCAGCTTCG
>JAKURS010000120.1 GCA_022449705.1 Candidatus Poseidoniia archaeon
TGGGACCCCCTCGTAGAATGAGCGGAGCCTGACAATAATTTTGAGCGCAGATCGCCGTAAAGCCGGCTGGGCTCAACGGCTCGATCCGGCATCGACTTTCGGGTGAAGGCTCAGGCGGTGAACTCGAACCTGTTTGAGGTCGGGGTCGAGCTGGAGCGACGCCCGAAATCCTTGACCAGACGATCGATAATACCCTGTATAAACACTATACGTAGATCGGAGGAGGCACTATGGAACTGCGCGATGTAAGGCACGCCCATTTCCGAGAAAGCGGCTTCATGGTCGTCCGTAACGTGCTGTCCCCCGAGGAGGTGGCAACGTTGCGCCGGCGAGCCGACGAGATCATTCAGGATATTGACGGCTACCAGTGCCGGGACACGGCCAAGCGGCAGCGGTTGCAGGAACGCTACAAGCAAGATGTGCCCGCGGCAAGCAGAGCAACCACATTCACAGAGATGCCGGAAGAGCGCATCTCTCAGCGATATGTCCGCCGGGGTGATCGGGTGTACCCGGCGAGGCAGCGACCTATTGATGAGGCTGCAGTGGCTGCGGCGAAGGCCTCCGACAATCCGTGGAACCACTTCGGCGGCACGATCAATCATCTCGCGGACAACGACGAAGTGTTCCGGCAATTCGCAGCGCACCCCAACGTGGTCAAGGTGCTCAGCGAGCTACTCGCGCCCAATCTCAAGCTGTGGTTTGACCACTTGTATAACAAGCCGCCCTACAATAATACGGGACCATATGGGGGAGCCAACCGCTTCCACCAGGATGGCTTTTTTCACCTCGACCGCCGGAGTGTAACCTGCTGGATCGCGCTGGACGAAGTGACGGAGGAGAACGGCTGCTTCCACTATGTGCCCATCACGGCGGACTACGGCCAGGTCCGGTTCGATGAGGGTGTGGCAAGGGAGCTGACGGCCGAGCGGCTGGAGCAAGCCGCACTCGTCACCCTCCAGCCTGGCGATGCTGCCTTCCACGACCGCTGGACCATGCACGCCACCGCTCCGAATGAGACTGGCCAGCATCGGCGGGGCTGGGCCATGCACTACTGCGACGCCGAGTCGAGGTATGGCGATTTCGGCAACGATCCTGGCTGGCAGCACGCCCATTACCGCAGTCCCGATGGAGTGCATGTGCGAGACAACGCCGTCCACGGCAACCGCCGCTGGCAGCTCGTTGCTGGCCAAGAGTTCGCCGGTCGCGTCTAACCGGCTCGCCCTCGCAGCTCTGCCCCGATCCGTCAGCGACCGAGGCTCACGAAGCCAACCGGCGCGCGGGGATGGTCGGTCCGTGGCTGCGGATGGCCGCAATTGCGTTTAGGGTGCGGGAACAGGTAACATGCTGACCTATGCTACGCCGCTATAGAGCGTGGTTTCTAGCGGCCGCTGTGCTGGTAGCAATCGTACTACTCACTGCGCTGGTCCATGACTTTAACCTCCGCGAAGAGGCCAGCGCCTGGTTGTCCAATCGCCCGACTATCGCGGGGGTCCTCATTGCCCTAGCCTACCTCTTTATGGTCCTGTACCAGTTCGGGGGTCGGGGCGACTCCCAATATGACGCCGCGCCATATCCGTCGTTTCGGAGTTTTTCGGCCAGGCGGAACAGATGCGCTCGCGTTTTCTCCAGCAGATTCAAAATCTCCGCGCGCATCGAGACATCCAGCGCACAAGGGGCTAGCGTTCCAGGTATTGGAGCACCTCATCCCAGTCGCAATACGTGCCGCCGACCATTTTTTGAGGCTCCGGGCGGGGTATGTGCATGTCCGAACCACCGGTCTTGACCAGTCCCAGGCGATCTGCAATCTGTACATAATCGTCCTCTTGGGCCTTGGTGTGCGCGGGATGGAACACCTCAACACCGTTAAGTCCTTCGGCTTCCAGGGCAGCGATATTCTCTTCGTCGATGACCGCGGGCGGCAGCCTCTCGCCGCTACTGGCGGCCGTGATGCTGATTCCGTTGGACGAGGCGATGAACCGGCTGTTTCGTCGATACGGCCTTTTCTATGTGCGCTATATGGACGACTTCGTGATCCTCGTCCAGAAGCGTCACCAACTGCGCCGGGCCATCAAGCGCGTGCATGAGGTGCTGCAGCGGTTGGGGCTGCGCCTGCACGGCAGCAAACGCCTCATCGGCAAGTTGAGCAAGGGGTTTGATTTTTTAGGCTATCGAGTGG
>JAKURS010000121.1 GCA_022449705.1 Candidatus Poseidoniia archaeon
TATGGCACTATTGGTACCCCTGGCTCGGCGCGCGATGTTATCACGGTCGGTGCGACCGATGACGACCGCGAGCTAGCAGTCTACTCCAGCAAGGGGCCGACACACGAAGGTTACATCAAGCCTAATCTTGTTGCCATCGGATCCGCGGTAATGTCCGTGGAGAACAGTCATACCACCTCTGGTGAGGCATCCTACATAGCATATTCCGGCACGAGTATGGCAACACCGATGGTAGCAGGCATGGTTGCCCTGATTAACGAGGCTAACCCGGATCTCAGTCCCTTGATGGTTCGTGCGATTCTTGAATCCACTGCTGAATTTCGATGGTTCTCACATCCTGTGCGACCCAACAACGACTACGGTTGGGGTTTTGTTGAGGCTGATGCTGCGATGGCAAAGGCAGAGCAGATTGATCCGAGCATCAACCTTTCACTTGATCCTAATACACCAGAGGTGACTCATCGCGAGATCTACGAAGAGGAAACCGAGAACGGAACCAGAACTACTGAGGTCAATATTACTCGCTGGTTTGCACGTCAGGATGGCGCTCTGCACTTTATGAAAGGCGGACCTGGCAACGCGACCGCTATCGAATGGCGCAACGTGCTGCTTTACGACAGCTGGCACACACTGGCGGCATATGATGGTGACTTCTCTATTCCACTCGAGAACAGTGGACTCGAGCCTGGCAACCACACGCTCTGGGTGCGGCTGGCTGGCCCGCAGGGAATAAGCGCACCGGTTGGTATCACCATCCATCTTGCCGAGCCGCTGCCCGCTGTCGGGGCGGAAGCTGGGCTGCCGCTGTTGCTGCTCGCGGGTGCCCTGCTGGGAATCCTTGCCGCCGTGGGCGTTTTACTCTGGCGCAGGAGCGCAACCTCTTAACCGCGGCCAGATTCGAGCTGTGTGGACCCCCTGAAACTGCGGCAGGATTTCCCGGTGCTGGCGGGCGACGACCCGCCGGTCTTTCTGGACAATGCCTGCATGCCGATGAAGCCGGAGCCCGTGCTCCGGGCGATGGACGACTACTACCGCAATTTCCCGACCTGCGGCGGCCGCTCGCTCCACCGGCTGGCGTTCGACGTCACCGAGCACTACGAGACCGCGCGCGGGCAGCTGCAGCGCTTCGTCTGCGCGGCCGACGCGAGCGAAATAGTTTTCACCCGCAACACGACCGAAGCCATCAACATCGTCGCGTGGGGATTGGACCTGCAGCGCGGCGACACCGTCCTGACGAGCGACCGCGAGCACAACTCCAACGTCGTGCCGTGGCACGTGCTCTGCCAGCGGACCGGTGTGCGCTACTCGGTCATCCCGTCGCGCGATGACGTCTATTTCGACCTGGAGGCGCTGAAGGAGGCGCTGACGCCCGACACCAAGCTGGTAAGTTTCGTCCACACTTCAAATCTGGATGGCTACACCCTGCCTGCGCGCGACATCACCGAAATCTGCCACGATGCCGGTGTGCAGGTAATGCTAGACGCGGCGCAGTCAGCGGCGCATACGGAAGTGGATGTGCAGGCGCTGGACGTCGATTTCCTGGCAGCGAGCGCGCACAAGTTCTGCGGCCCCAGCGGCACCGGCCTGCTCTACGGCAAGGCCGAGGCGCTGGCCCAATTGAAGCCGACTTTCGCCGGCGGCTCTACGGTGCGTAATTCCACCTATAGCGGCTGCGACTTCCTGCCGCCGCCATCCTGCTTCGAGGCGGGGCTCCAGGACTACGGCGGGATGATTGGCGCCGGCGCCGCGGCCGACTACGTTGCCGGAGTCGGCCGCGATGAAATTCACGCGCACGAGGTGGCGCTGAACGCGCGGCTGACGCAGCGCCTTGAGGGTCTGGAAGGACTGTCGCTGCTCGGCCCGCCCGAAGCCGGGGGGCGCGGCGGCATCTTCTCGTTCAACCTGGCGGGGCTCGACAGCCACGAAATTGCGATGAATCTGGACGAGACTGCTAACATCGCCATTCGCAGCGGGATGCATTGTGTCCACTCCTGGTTCAACTCGCGCGGAATCAACGGCTCGGCGCGCGCCAGCTTTTACATGTATAATACCGCCGCGGAAGCCGATGCCTTTGCCGACGCGCTCGAGCAGACGCAGCGCACGCTGGGCGGCTCCGCCGAGGCACCGCGCCGCGAAGAGCAGAGCTTCGCTTAAGCTACATATAGCTCGTGCAGA
>JAKURS010000122.1 GCA_022449705.1 Candidatus Poseidoniia archaeon
TGCATGAACTCACCCGCGGTCCTCCCCCCGCCGCCACCACCGTGGCCGGCGTGGGCGCCGCTGTCACCGCCCCCTTCCTCCGGGGCGAAGGCACCGCCCAATATCCAAGGGATAAACAGGAGGACAAGCGATAGACCGGTGAGCAGGACGAACTGCGGCTCGCTGGAGCGGTTCATCGACGCCTCCCTCGCTGACGCAGGCGGGTCATGATGAGGGCGGTTGCAAGGGCGACAAACGTCGCGCCCGCTGCGAAGCCGGGTGAATCTTCCTCTTCCTCCTCGTGCCCGCCCATATCCATCTTGGTGGCGGTATGGACGGCGCTGTCGTTGTTGGTCCAGGTGACGCTTACGCCGGGCTTGATCAGCACCGCGCGCGGCTCGTAACTGAAGTCATTGATGTAAATGGTGACGTTGTCAGGGCTGGCGTCGGCGTCATCGGATACGTTCACCCAGCCGGTGAAGTCGGCGTAGCCCTTGTCGGGGGAATGTGGTTTGCAGTAGAACATGTCGTTGGTCGCCATGGAGAAGGTGTGCGTCCAGTTCTTGTCCTGCTCCAGTTCACCGCTGTCCCACAACTCCGTCTCGCTGGCGCTGGCGGATGGCAGGGCGAAGAGGAGCGGCAGGAGCAGCAGCAGGGCGGTCGTCAGGCGGGATGCGGTTCGGGGCGCTCCTTTTTCCATATTCCCGGCCTCCACGCGCTCCGCCACGGGCAGGAGGTGCCCGCGCAGAATTACATGCGGCTGCCGAAGCCACACTGCGCTGCCTCGTTATAAATGGTTTTTGCGGCGCTAATACCCCGGCCCGAGCAGCGCCACCATCAGCACCAGCAGCATTCCCAGGATGATGAAGCTGGTCGGTGATTCCCCGTCGTGGTCGTGGCTGTGCACCTCGGGCAGGACATCCACTGTCGCGACGTAGAGGAATGTCCCGGCCGAGAAGAGCAGTGCCAGCCCGATGTTGGCATCGCTCGCCAGCACGGAGTCGCGCAGTGTGTAGAAGGCGAGGATGGCCGCCAGCGGCGACGTCAGCGCGAAGAGCAGCAGGTAGAGCCGCGACCGCGACTTCCCGGTCTCGATGTGCGCCAGAAACGACGCGAGCCCGAAGGCGGTCGGCCCCTTGTGCAGCATGATGGCGGCGAAGACAATCAGCCCTGTCTCGGTGCTGCTGGTGACCGACGCGCCCAGCGCAAGCCCATCGACCGAGGCGTGGATGACCAGCCCGATGGTCGCTGAGAGGCTCAGCAGTTCGCGGTCCGCCTCGTGATGGACCGCGTGCGGCAGCCCGAAGAACTCGAGCAGCAGCATCAGCGTGAAGCCGGCCAGGATGGCGCCGCCGAGGAACAGCGGCGCGATTCCGGCCGCCGTGCCGAGCGTCAGCTCCAGCCCTTCGGGGATGATGACCAGGAAGGCGGAGCCGACCAGCACCCCGGCACCGAGCGCCATGAACTGCTCCAGCCGCCTGTGGGAAAAGCGGAAGCCGAGTGGGATGTAGCCGAACGCCAGCGCGCCGGCGAACATGATTACCGACAGCAGCAGGATGATTGTCTGGTCGTCCATCTATTCTTCCATCAGCCCGGGCGCAGCGCCATCAATCGTATCGGGTGCCGCACGCCGGGGCAGGGCTGCCCCATTTTTATCCCTGCCGCAGCGCAATCGCTTCCAGCTCCGCGACCTCGGCGGCGGTCAGCACCCCCGTCTGGCACGCCAGCGCCGCGTCCATGTGCACCGCGTCGGTCGTGCCGGTCAGCGGCAGCATCCCCAGCTCCAGCGCCAGGCAGAAGATGACCTGCGCCGGCGTCAGCGAATGCGCGTCGCCGATTTCGGCGACGCGCTGGCCCTGCCATATTTCGCGGTTGGTGGTCAGCAGGCTGAAGCCCTGGTAGGCGATGCCGTGCTCCCGGCAGAGTTGCCGTACCTGCCAGTCCCAGCCGGTGGCGGCGAAGCAGCGGTTCTGGACGAAGGCTGGCCTGACGGTGGTGCGGTCGAGCAGCAGCTCGAGCTGTTCGGAGTCAAAATTGCTGACGCCAAGCGCCCGCACGCGCCCCTCAGCGTGCAGCGCCTCCATCGCGAACCACGCTTCCCAGTCCTGCTCCGCCAGCCCCGGTCGTTGGCTGGGGCCGTGCAGCAGGTACGAGTCCAGATAACTGGTGCG
>JAKURS010000123.1 GCA_022449705.1 Candidatus Poseidoniia archaeon
GACTTGTGGTACGTCTTCGTGCTGCTGGGGCTGGTGATGGCGGTCGGCGCAATTGCCATGGGGCCACTCGCGCTCTGGAGCGGATACGCGCACGCCGATGCGTGGGGTGCGCTGCCGCAGCACGTGCTACTCGCAGGCGGTTATACCATAATCTTCGCGACAGTGATCGCATACAGCCTCAACTACTACGCGCTCGGCAAGGTGCCGTCATCGCAGGTGGCATTGTTCATCTACCTGCAGCCGCTGATTGCGACCTCGACCAGCATCGCCGTCGGCCGCGACGTGCTGACACTGCGGCTGATGGTCTCGGCGGCGCTCATCCTGGGCGGGATTGCGCTGACGGCGTTATCGTATCGCGATGAATCGAAAGATAGCGGTAATCCTTCCTAGGCGAGTTTGTCTTCGAGCTCGAGCGAGAGCTGCTCGAGCAGCTCCTCCAGGTTGGCACTCTTGAGAGAGATGACGTTAGGTGCGGCGCCCTCGATGCGCGCCTCGAACTCGCCCCCGCTGCGCAAGATCTCGATGTCACAGCTGATGTCGGCCATGCCGCGCCCGAATTAGGGCCGTATTTAACAGTTGGCGGAAATGGCCTAACTGCGGAAGCCCGCCAGCAGCTCTTCCAGCGATTCGCGAGACGGCCGCAGCCGCTCGTCCGGGAGCTCCGCCAGCGGTGTCTCGACCAGGTTCAGCGTATCGTCGAGCGTCGGCTTCCCGGGGTTGAAGTAGAGCAGCCCGGTGACGTGCTTCCGCTCCACCTCGGCGCGGTGGAGCGCCTCGAGCGCCGCCATCTCGCTGGAAGGGTCGTGCGCCTCGCCAATCGTCTCGAGCCGGATGAACGAGCCGTCATGCAGCTGCACCTCGCGGAACTCGCCCGCCGGCACCTCCACCTCGGTTATTGGTTCGAAGTGCGGGATGTAGTCGATGACGTGCAGCTCTTCGTCGTGCGACTTGACGTAGCCGTACGACTTCAGCGACTCATCGTTGTTGGCGAAGGTCACGCAGGGCGAGATAACGTCAATCACTGCCATCCCACGGTGCGATAGCGCGGCACGCACCAGAGACGTCAGTTGCTGGCGCGAGCCGGAGAAGGAACGTGCGACGAACGAGCAGCCGATGGTAATCGCGAGCTTGCAGAGGTCGATTGGCTGCGTCTGGTTGGGTGGCGACTTGCGCTTCTGGGAGCCTTCCTCGGCGGTCGCCGAATATTGCCCCTTCGTGAGACCGTAGACGCCGTTGTTCTCGATGATGTAGACCATGTTCAGGTTCCGCCGGACGGCGTGGATGAACTGGCCGATACCGATTGCGGCGGTGTCGCCGTCGCCCGAGACAGCGATGAAGCAGAGGTCGTGGTTCGCTATCGCCGCGCCGGTGGTTACCGACGGCATCCTGCCGTGGGCGGTGTTGAAGCCGTGCGACTTACCCAGGAAGTAGGCCGGAGTTTTGCTGCTGCAGCCGATGCCGGACATCTTGGCGAGCTGCTCCGGCGGCAGCCCGTTGGCCCACGCGGCGGAGATGATGACGCTGCTCACCGCGTCGTGCCCGCAGCCGGGGCAGAGCGTCGACTTGAGCCCGCGATAGTCGTCGAGTGGCCGGTCAATCACGTTCAGCTTCGCCATCACGCCACCTCGAAGCCCTGCAGCTCGGCGCGGATTGCGTCGGCGTAGAGTTGCGCCCGCGGCGGGATGCCGTCGCTGTAGGCTACCGAACGCAGCCGCGGCACCAGCTCGCTCGGCAGCTCGGAGCGCAGGATGGAGTACATCTGCCCGTCCCGGTTGATTTCCAGCACTATAACTACTTGGTGCCGCTCAATGAACGCCTCCACCCCGGAATGCAGCGGCAGTGCCCGCACACGGCACTGGCTCACCTTGAGGCCCGTGGCCTCGAGGATGTCGTCGATTTCCTGGATACAATTTTCCATCGAGCCGTAGTAGATGATGCCTACCTCCTGCTCCTTTTCCTCGCGCAGCACTGGGGCCGGTAATTTGTCGCGCGCGCCATCTATCTTGCGCTTCAGCCGCGCCAGGTTCTCGCGGTAGTGCTCCGGCCGCTCGGAATAGACGCCTTTCTCGTCGTGGCCGGTGCCGCGCGACAGGTACGGCGCCAGCCCGCTGCCG